>NZ_JAKLTD010000001.1:416490-539401 GCF_022014235.1 Methanothermobacter sp. K4 | reverse complement strand
GAATCCAGACCAAAAACCACAAACTGCCCACCCCCATATCCAAAGGTGATACCATCGGAATAGAATCCAGACCAAAAACCACAAACTGCCCACCCCCATATCCAAAGGTGATACCATCAGAATAAAGTCATTTATAGAGTTCATGGAGAGCCTGGCACCGCCTGAACTTGCACTTCCAGGTGACAGGATAGGGTACCATGGCCCTGAAATTGAGGTTGAATCTGTCCTCGTGCTCATGGACTATCTGGAGGATGTGCCTGTGGATGGATATGATCTCCTGGTCCTCCACCACCCACCCCAGGTTGAACCTCCGCTTCCCTACTACGTCGCACATTCCAACTGGGACGTTGCCGATGGTGGTGCCTGTGATGCCCTTGCAGAGACCCTTGGACTGGACGTTGAATCCTTCCTTGACCCTGAAACCGGACTGGGACGCATATGTCGTGGGGATCTTACACTTGAGGAACTCATGGAAAGAACATGTGATCTGAGACCAGGGACGTTGAGGGTAGTAAACCCCAGAGAATACCTGGAAAGGGTGGCTGTTGTATCAGGTTTCGGTCTCTCAGACAGTGGCCTCATAAAAAGGGCCTTCTCTGAGGGAGCCAATGTTTATCTATCAGGTGACCTCACCCATAACTCAGCGGTTCTTGCAAGAAACCTCAACATGACACTCATTGATGCAGGTCACCATGCGACGGAAATGCCTGGACTCCTGAGGCTCCGCGATATGATAGAGGACCTCGGACTGGTGGTGGACATTATTGATACAGGTACACCATGGATAGAGTACCGCTATGAAACATTCTAAGAGACTGATTTTCACAAGGCTGGTGATATGATTGGAGATCTCTGAACTTGAAGGTAAAAAGGTGCCCCATGGGGAGGTTACACTGGTTGGCGCTGGGAGACTGGGCTTCCGCACCGCCCTCAACCTCATGCAGATCCACCGTGGGGGCCCTGAAAGGATAAATGTCATCGACGGCCAGAGGGTATCTGCAGATGACCTGATATTCCGCCTCATGGGGGCGGAAATAGGGGAGTATAAGGTGAAGTTCATTGAATCCCTCGCCTCCGATGGCTTTTCAAGGACCGTTAAGGGCATACCAGAGTACATCACAGGGGACAACCTGAACCTCATAGGCGGGGATGTGGTCTGTGTGGAAATCGCTGGGGGTGATACGCTGCCCATCACCGCAGAGATAATCCGATACGCCCAGAAGAGGGGCGCAGCCACCATCAGCACCATGGGTGTATTCGGGATAGGTGAAGAGGACGTCTTAGTGGTTGATATAGGGGAAGCTGATCCTGAAAACCCCATTGCAGCCTATCTGCAGGCTGAGGGTATTCAGGAGCACATACTTGTGGGTACAGGTAAACTCATAAGGGACTGGGAGCCTGTAACACCCCACGTCCTTGACAGGGTCTCAGGGGTTATGACGGCAGAGATACTCAAACTCCTCCGGGGTGTTCATAAGTGATAAGGGTTGCCACCGCAGAGTGCTTCACCCATGGTATTGTTGCAAGGGAGATACACGCCTACTCCATGGGTTACCCCATGAAGTACAGGTGGAGGGTTGATACTGAGGTCTCACTTGTGGCGGGTCTTTTCATACCCACACTTTCAGGTGTACGTAGCATCCTCAGATTTGAGCCTCCTAAGCCCACCGCCACCCTCAATGACATAAAGGTTTACACCGAAAAGGAGGATGAAAGGGTGGCCCTCATGATGGCCCGCTCTGTCAGAAGGCTAACAGACTCGGATATAGGTATAGGTACAACTGCAGGTACAGGTAGGGGTGGTATTGCCGTTGTATCAGATGAAAGGGAGGAGGTTATAAACTCTGATGTGGAGGCGGACCTCAGATTTTCGGACCCGAATGTGATCCTTGCAAGACAGAAATCAGGGATCAGAAGGGCGCTGGAGTTATTTGAATCCTTTATCAGCACCCCTTAATATCAGAAGTTATTTATTGTATTCACGTTATACTATGTACAAGGAAAAAATAGGTGGTGGTTTAACTGCTTCTTGAAATAACCGATCTTGCGGTTGAGGTTAGCGGAAAACAGGTCCTCAGGGACATAGACCTCTACATAGACAGGGGTGAGACACATGTCCTCCTGGGACCCAACGGCTCAGGGAAGAGCACACTCTTTATGACAATCCTCGGCTTTCCAAAGTACAGGGTCACAGATGGTCAGATACTGTTCAAAGGAAAGGATATAACTGATATGACCACAACAGAAAGGATCAGGATGGGTATAGGTGTGAGCTTCCAGAACCCGCCCTCCATAAGGGGTGTGAAGCTCATGGACCTCCTCAAGGTGGAAAGTGGCCTCAAAACAGAGGATGAGCTGACACCAGAGCTCAGGGAACTTGCAGCGAAGATGAAATTCGATGAAAGCTTCCTTGAAAGGGATGTTAACCTTGGATTCTCCGGGGGTGAGGTGAAGAGGTCCGAGATCCTCCAGCTCCTTGCGCAGAAACCTGACTTCATAATGTTTGACGAGCCCGACTCCGGTGTTGACATAGAGAACGTTGAACTCCTTGCAGAGGAGATTAACGTCCTGCTGGACAAGGACAAGAAGCCCGGCATGAGGCAGAAGGCAGGGCTCCTCATAACCCACCTGGGATACATACTGAACTTTGTGAATGCCGATACTGCCCATGTCCTCATGGACGGTCGCATTGCATGTTCAGGTAACCCCCAGGAGATAATTGAGGATATAAGGAAGGATGGATTCAAGGGGTGTGTTGAATGCTGCGGGATACACTGAAGAAGGCTGAGAAGGCAAAGGACAAAAAGGCACTCTACGGAGAGGACATCGACCTTGAAAGGTTCATAAGGGAGGAGGCCGGTGAACACGAGGAGGTGACAAGGGCCAAGGAGGTTCCTAAGGAGGTCCAGGAGACGCTCCTCAAGGTTGGAGTGGACCCTGAGGAGAGGGAACGTGCAGGTACATTCATACAGGTTGACCAGTCAGGCATCTGCACAACATGCGCCTCAGAGTCAATCGAGATAATGGGCATGAATGTTGCCCTTGATAAGTACAGCTGGCTAAAGGACTACATGTGGAAGGCTGTCGCAGTTGACACCGACAAGTACACAGCCACAACTGCCCTCAGGGAAGCTGAGGGAGAGATGGGTGGCTACTTCATAAGGTCAAAGCCCGGTGCACGGGAGGTCTTCCCCCTTCAGGCCTGCATGTTCATAGGTGATGAAAGAGTCATGCAGACGGCCCACAATATCATAATCGCCGAGGAGAACTCGGAACTCCACATAATAACCGGCTGTGCAACAGGTGAGGATGTGAGTTCAGCGCTGCACGTTGGTGTATCCGAGTTCTACCTCAAGCCAGGTGCCAAGATAACATTCACCATGGTCCACAACTGGGCTGAACAGGTTGAGGTGCGCCCACGTACCGGTATAATGGTGGGTGATAATGCAACATACATAAGCAACTACATACTCACAAGCCCCGTGAAGAGCATCCAGTCCTACCCAACAGCCTACTGTAGCGGTGAGAATTCAAGGGTTGTCTTCCAGTCAATACTTGGTGGGCAGAAGGACTCTGTCCTTGATATGGGATCAAGGGTCATCCTTGAGGGCAGGGGAGCCAGTGCAGAGATGGTTTCACGTGCAGTCTCAAAGGATTCGTCCCAGATATACTCAAGGGGGCACCTGGCTGGTCGTGTGCCTGATGTCAAGGGGCACCTTGAATGTCATGGCCTTGTCCTCTCAGATGACTCCATGATATACGCTGTCCCTGAACTCGAGGGAAGTGCAACGGAGCTTGAGATATCACATGAGGCCGCGGTTGGTAAGATAGCCGAGGAGGAGGTCCTGTATCTAACATCAAGGGGTCTCACAGAGGATGAGGCTGCCTCAATGATTGTGAGGGGATTCCTGAGTATGGATATAACTGGCCTTCCACCTGAACTGGCGGCTGAAACAAAGAGAATGCTTGATATGAGTCTCAAGGGTATGTGATATTGCTGGACCAGATATCCAGCAATACAGCTTATTTTTCTGAAGAATAAGTTAATTTAGGGCAGTATTAAAATTAAGTGGTTATTCTGCGATTATTATGAACTCGCCAACCTTCTCAACCTTTCCGAATGGGACAAGCAGATAGTCACCCTTCTTCTTGGCGCCCTTGACTGTCACGTTTCTCCCGCTGTCAACCTTAATGACAACGTCGGTTATCTTCCCTGTTTTATCGTTGATTATGAGCTCCTCAAGTTCCCCAAGGATGCGTGCATTGTTGGTTGCAACCTGGTAACCCTTTATTTCACTCCAGTACTTCTCTTCCCCTTTTATGAGTTTCTTCTCTTCCATCATTCTCACCTAATTTTTCCAGGACATGCAGATCACTGCAGCTATTTATGTTTACTGCCAGCTCCAGCATGGAAACCTCAAGGATCCTCTGATCTTGTACTCTGTTTTTACTCATTAATATATTTACCCCGCAGGGTACTAATCCATCCATTGAATCTGAAAACTCGAGTCCATGCATTCTGCAGAGTTTTTCAGGTACAGCCACGCAGAGGGCCTCCTCACCACCTGACAGGTATTCCCCTATTATCCAGTCAATGGTTGATGGGGAGATCAGTGGTAGATCTGCATTTATAACCAGAACAGGTTCATTCCGGAACTTCTCAAGGTGTGAGAGGATCTCCCGGAGGTCCTCAACGTAACCCCTCCCTGATGTCCTGAATACGGCGTACCTCCCCTTTACATGTTCCTCTGTGAGGGGTGTGTTCGGGCTTGTTACAACGATTATCTCATGTATACTACCGGAAGAATCAAGGCTATCAAGGACATAATCTATCATTGGCTTTCCAGATATCACGAGGAGGGGTTTTTCACATTCAAGTCCCAGACGTGTTCCCTTCCCACCAGCCATTACAAGGGCCAGCATGATTATTCAATCCATTTATCCTCTTTCTTTGACTGGAGCTTTCTTCTCATTCCCAGTATGCATGGGCCGTTCTGCCTTCCGCCGAGGGGGGTGTGGGGTGTTCCCATGGAGTTCATGCACCTCGCCATGACAGCCGCCCCAAGTGCAAGGGCATCGGATACAAATATGCAGTCTTTAAAGCGATCAGCCACGTATTCCAGTATGAGTTTGGGTTTTGTGCCTGTTATACCTGCCCTTCCTGTAACTCCAAGGACCGAGCCCTCCTCGATGACACCCTCATCAAAGGCCTCATCTATCAGCCTCTTGACTATCAGTGCACTTACATGGTCCAGTGTGGCAAAGAGGGTGTGTATGCCGTCCTCCTGGTAGATATTATGACCAACCTCTGTTAGTTCCTGAAGTTTATCACCATTCTTACCGGCGTCGCACCCTATGAGTGTTGTTCCCGCGCTGTATGCAGCCTCTGTATCCATAGGGACTGTCCCGAACCTTTTCCTGTTGACAGGTACCTTCCTTATATCGATTATCTCATCGTGTATCATCTCAGCGTGCTTCCTGGCCTTCTTCCAGTTGGCGCCCTTCAGCACGGATTTCTTGTAGAGGTCAAGTGCAGCACCGCCCCTGCAGTCCACCATTTCAGTTCCCCTGATTATGGCGTCGGATATTGCGCCTGCAAGGCCACAGAAGTTTCCAACGGTCCTTGCGTAGGGTTCGTCGGAATTGACTATTCGGCCGGCGAGGGTTGTCCCGAAGTCCAGGGAGACACAGGGGTTTCTGTAATCAACCGTTGTCCACTTTGAGCCCACCTTGATACCTGCAGTTACAAGTTCGCCCTCCATCTCATTTGCAACGACCTCCCTCCCTGTTGGGGGTATGACACTTGCAACCGCACCATCGAATATGACCCTGTCAAGGTATGAGAAGTCCCTGAGGCGTTTGGGGATGTTCTCTATTGAGAGGGCGGGGGCCATTTTCCTTGGGGGTATTCCTGCTGCGAGACAACCGTCTGCAAGTGCTATTATGAGTTTACCCACCTCCTCAGGTGACCCAAAGCCTGCTGTAACACCAGTTGATCTTACCACAAAGTCAAGGTCCTTTTCTATGTCAACCTTAGCCCTTCTGAGGGACTCATGTATTGTATCCCGCACAAGTTCAGAGACAGATTCCTTTGTGAGTTCAACACCCCATACCGTCTTACCGAATACCTCCTCGCCATCCTTCGGGGGTCTTATGTCACGGGTCATCTTCACGGTCTTATCAAGGAGGTATGTTCTGCTTGTGTTGAGGTTCGTGGCTGTAAGGATGCACTTGGTTGTCGTGTTGCCCAGTTCAACCGATGCCACTATGTAGTAGACATCCGGCCGCATTGAGTACCCGGACCCCACGGTTTTCTTTGTGAATGGTGCCGTTTTTGTATCCTCTATACTTATGAATCTGCTTTTTGCAATAATTGGCTTTGGACCGAATAGTCTGCTCAAAAATGACAACTGCTTACCCCCTGATTTAATGTAATATTGTATCCGGGGGGATAATATAAATTTTATGAATAAATCCAGATGAAAAAGAATAAAAGGTATTCAGAGGTGGCGTCTGGTGGACTTTAATGCATCTTACTAAACCGTCCTCACCAGGTGTATGGTGCAGGGTGCGTAGTGCACCACCTTCTCTGACACACTGCCAAGGAGGTGCTTGTCAACCAGGCTCTTGCCTGTACCCATTATGATGACGTCCACGTCCTCCTCCTCTGCAAGTTTAACTATTTCATCTGCAGGGTCACCCTCGAGCATGACCCCCCTGAACTTCACGTTGGGGTTTTCTGGACCTGTGAGTCCCTTCTCCATGTCCCTGAGGATCTCCTTACCCCGCTCTGTTAGCTCCTTAACCATCATCTCCTTAACCTTCTTTGGTGTTAGGAAGGGGACAGAGGTATCAACCACGTAGAGGCATATAACCTCCGCCTCCCTCCCGTGGAGGAGGTCCAGGGTGTGCTCTATGAGTTCGTCCATGTATTCTCCCATTGTTGGAACCAGAATTTTCCTGTACATCTCAATCACGCCAGTACAAAGAGTCTCATAACAACGTATGATATGTATACTGCAAGTAAAATTATACCCCCACTCCTTTTAAGTTTCATGTCCCCCTGCCTTATAAGGAGCACCAGGAGTACCGTCACAAATATCATGACCGGTGCATCAAAGCTGAGTGAGAGTGGTTCAACGGGTACAGGGGCTATGAGTGCAGGGACACCTATACCCACAAGTATGTTGAAGGTGTTGCTTCCAAGAACCGTGCCTATTGAGAGCTCATGGAGACCCTTAACCGCAGATGATAGTGTAACCACAAGTTCAGGTATACTTGTACCTATGGCCAGTGTGAAGAGACCCATTATCATTGCGGGTATTCCTGCAATGTCTGCAAGCTCCACACCACTGTATACCAGGATTCTGCAGCCTATAACAAGACCTGTGAACCCTACAACCGTCAGGGCAAGTTTTTTAAGGTCAAGTGGTTCCCTATCAGTGTCATCCGAATTTTCATCAGAATAAGATTTCTGGGCCTTTATGAGGCGCCACAGGTAAACAGAGTAGAGTAGGACCATTGCAACCGCTGCCAGTCTCCCTATATTCCCAAAGAACATGAAAAACAGGAGTATCAACCCTGTTATGAGGGTCGCGCTGAAGTCCCTCTTCAGACCATCGGCGTTTGTCTCTATGACACCTGCCACCAGTGCAGATACCCCAAGTATACCTGCAATGTTCCATATGTTTGAACCTATGACACAGCCCACCCCTATGTCTGTGCTGCCTGAGAGTGAAGCTATAAGTGCTGAACCAAACTCAGGCAATGACGTTCCGATGGCAGATGCTGTAACACCCAGTATGACTTCAGATATGCCCAGTGAGGATCCAAGATCCACAAGGTTGTCCACAAAGATATCTGCAGATTTTATAACCAGAATAAGTGAAACCACCAGTGCTGCTATAAGAATCAATACCCTTTCAAGCAAGTTATCACCACTGAAAAAACTTTCTTCCATTCCCTCAAGACCAGTATATTAATTGCATATTGACACTTAAAGCTTTGTGTCGGAAATATGTTGCCGTATTCTTCTATTTAAATCATTTCATTATAATAAAAATAAATTTTTTAGTAATAATAACAGTCGAAAAAAAAAGGAAATTTCTGGCTGCTCCTAGAGCAGCTTGAAGAATGGGTGGTCTTCCACAGCCTCGGTACCTATATCCTTGGCTGCTTCGCTTATGAATATGTCAGCCATTGCACAGGCAGGGAATGCCATCTTGGCGTTTTCTATTGGACCGTACAGTACGAAGTCACCACCGGCCATCTGCTGGATCAGGTTGGATCCAACGTCACATACAGGCCAGGCTTCTTTGTGTTCCTTCTTGTACTCACGGAGCCAGTCCCATGCTGATGGCACGTTGTGGATACCGCTACCAACAGGGTATCCCCATTTGCTCTTAACCGCAAATGATGTCCTCACAGCAACACCTGCGCCCTGACCCAGTGGTGTGACTGCAACGTCCATGAGGTACTTGTCGATACCACAGTCAGCGGCCATTTCAAGAAGACCCTTGTCTATTGTACCGGCACCGTCTTCCCAGATTCCAATTTTACCCTCAACTGTGGGGTCCATTGGGTTGAATCCAAGGACGATTGAAGCTGATAGTTTTGTGTTCTTGAGTGCCTCAAGTTCTGACTCGTCGGCGGCCATGTTGACTGAGTTGTAGATGGCCCTGTCTTCAAGGCCAACTTCACTGGCGTACTCTGCACCGGCGATCCTTGCCTCACCTGATGTTGAGTCTATGAAGAATGGTGCGTCTGTCACATCCCCTACGAACTCCAGGTACTTGACTATTGCCTCAGGTGTCTGACCGAAGGTCTGTACAATGTGGGGGTTACCTGTGACGTCGGACATCTCTTCCTGTGTCTTTATAAGGACCTCTGCCTTGTCCTTGTCAAAGACACCTGCCTTTTCATCCTCAATGATGCTGTGTCCACCATAAAATATTGTTCCCGCTAATACGGTTGGGTACTCTCCTGGCTGACCACCAATTTTGGTTCCAGCTATGTCCAGTACGATCTGTTCCTTATCAAACCTAAACATATGTAAACCTCCAAGCTATAGTCCGAATAGGGATTTTAAAAGTCCTTTTAACAATCCTGCAAACAGTATGTTGGTTACTGCAAGGATAATCAGACCTATCACAATACCATATAAAATACCAATATCTCTACCGATCTGCTGTCCTATGCGCTGTGAGTATTCACCGACAGTGAATTCCACCTTCTCCTCGATTTCATCCAGCTTCTCATTGGCCTTGTTGAATTCATCAGCAGAGACAAGTACGCGGGGTATTGTGGTTTTTTCTTCCTCTGACATTAGATCACCCCTAATATGCTCATCATTGCAGGCACACCAACAAGGAGGACAGCCAGGAGGAATCCTATGGCTATACCTGAAATCCTTGTGGCTATGAGACCCGCAAATAACCTGCCATCTCTACCGATGAGCTGGTTTCGGTATTTTATGTCCTCTACAACGTTTTTAATGCCACGTATATTGGGTTTGTTTGATAGTATAATCATCTGGAAGCCTCCCTAGACCAGTAGAAGTATGCCCAGTGTCAGGGTGAAGGCAAGACCTATCATTATACCCTGAACCTTACCTGAGTACATACCGGCGAACATTCTGTTGGTGGAACCTATCATTTTAACCTGTGTCTGGATGTTCCTCATTCTGGCCTCAATGAGGGCTGTTTCTGGTGCCACAGGTTTGACCTCTTCGCCTTCCTCTTCTTCTCCGCCTTCCTCGACCTTTATGATCATGGCCTCTTCTTCGAATGCACCAGGGTCCTTCTCAATGCATTCCTTGACCTTGGCCTTGATGGCGTCGGCGTCCTCAACGTCTATGAGGTTGACGATCTCGAGCTGTTTCTGGAACCTCTCAATACCCTCATCAGGTATGTTCTCAATGTATGGTATGGCACCGGTTGCACCGATGATGTTCCTCTTATCAGGGTCCACACCGTTCTGGTGCAGGGCCTCTATACTCTGACCTGTGATGTGTCCCTGGACCTCTGAACCGCAGAGTATAAGGAACCTGATGTTGGGGTTGGATATGAGGTTTGCGATCATCTTTTCAATTCCGAGGTTCTCTGTCTTGCATGGCCCTGCGATGGCAGCTCCTGCCTCAACAGGTATGTCCTCAATGTGAGAGGCGAGGGTGGTGGCAGCCACAGGACTTTCAGGGTCGCCCACGATGTAGTCACCGTTGACCACAGGCCATCCTTCAGCAGGTGATTTCTTTTCAACCACTTATAACACCTCCTATAAGAGCAGGGCAAACAGGATGATCAGACCAAGTATGAACCCGTAAACCATGTTGGTGAGTTTACCTGCTGTCAGGTATACTCCTTCCCTTCCAGGGTAGGAACCCTCAGGGACGGTTGTTGGGTCCAGTGAGTTAATCAGATCATCTGCTGTAGCCTCTAATGCAGCTATCTGTTCGT
This sequence comes from Methanothermobacter sp. K4, assembly GCF_022014235.1. Taxonomy (NCBI): domain Archaea; kingdom Methanobacteriati; phylum Methanobacteriota; class Methanobacteria; order Methanobacteriales; family Methanobacteriaceae; genus Methanothermobacter; species Methanothermobacter sp. K4. Next base: position 528,947 of record NZ_JAKLTD010000001.1, on the reverse strand, counting down.
TTATTTCATCCATGGATAATATTATGACTTCCCTTCCAAGGGCAGCCCCTATCATACCGGTGGAAGGATCAAGGGTCAGGTTGTATTCCGGAGCGATCTTAACAAGTGGTAACATTTCCATTTTGAAGCCTCCTAGTGCTCTTCCTCCTTAGGCCAGAGACCTGACCATTTCACGGATGCTGCTTCCTCGAAGGATGCGCTCACGAATGCCCTGAATGCCAGTATCCAGCAGAGTGCACCGACAAGTGAAACAACCCACCAGCCAGGGTTGAGCCCTATTCCAAGTAGGCCCACAACGGCCATGGATATGAACCCTGTTGATGCTGCAAGTTTCAGTGTCCTTGTCTGGTTCTCATTTGGACCTAGACATGCGTTGAATGGGTGCTGAATCGCCATTGTGTTGAGTATGAATAGCAGGCCTATGAATCCTGTTGTTATGACTGATGTGAGCATTGCCTGCAGTGTGTAGCTACCTGCAATGGCTGCTGAGAATCCAAGGACTGAAAGTGCTGCTGCACCTGAGATCTCGGCAGTGCACTTCTCGAGGATTGGGATTTTCATCTTAACTATCTTCTTACCCAGTACAGCCACAACCACACCCAGTATCATTGCCAGTATCAGTGCAACAACAGGTACTGCAAGGGCAGGTACCACAAACGCTGATGCCAGTCCAGCGACCACACCAACTATACCTATTGCAACTGACATGTACCCGATTGATGGCACACCGGTACCGAGACCGTAACTTGCAACCCTCCTTATGGCGTCTGCACCCCATACTATTGCACAGACTGCTCCAAGGGAGGCCAGAACTGGTCCTATGACCGGGTTAACTGCGGATGCATATATGCCTGCAAGTCCGCCCAGTATTCCAAGTGCCATGAGCCTGCTCTCAGGTATGGCTGCGCCGGCCGGTCCTCCAGCTGCTACTGACATTAGAAGACACCTCCGTATACGAGTAATGTTGAAAGGGCCCCTGCAACAATGGAGGCTATGAGACATGCAATTATTCCTCTGCCGATCCTCTTGAACTTAGGATCGTGGAAACCTTCTATTGTACCTCCAATGTTATATGATGCAATAACCGCGTTTATGAAGAATATACCTACGGCAAAGATTGCTGCAATACCCGCAGCACCCATTGCACCATATGACAGGGTCTTGAGGGCCTCGTTGAGTGCCCAGTAAATGAGCCCACCACCGATTCCACCGAGGGCTCCTCCAATTATACCGCTGACAAAACAGACCGTTGGAAGACCATGGCCCTCGGTACCGGGGGTGACGTATTTTTCCTGTTCCATGCCTGTTATTGGGTCCACACTGACCTTTGCAGATACTGGAACGGTACCAACACCATAAACATAGATCAGGTTACCCACCAGCATGGTGATACCTATCATGAGCATTGAACCAACTGCACCGGCAGCCATTATCATGAGGGGTGACTGTCCGGTCATTGCTGCGGCGGTTATGAGTCCTGTAAGACCCGCACCTGCAGCCAGCATCGCTGTACCGGTACCCACACCTGTTGCTGTTGCCATAGCTGCTGGTGCACCACCCACAGGTACGAAGTGTACACCTCCACCTATGAGTACTCCTCCAGCGGTTATAGCTCCTATCAGTAATAATGGATCCATTTATTCTTCCTCCTTGTATGGTCCATATTTGTTCCTTGCAGAGACTTCAAGCCTGTTGTTGAGGATTATCAGTAACAAGACTATTATGAGACCGGATATTATTCCGCCGGTTATGCCGAAGACTATTGTGTTCCAGAAGCTGAGGAATACTATTGCGCCGAATGCAAATCCTGTCAGCGGTCCGCCGTACTTTGCACAGAAATGAACAACGTCCATTGAGTTCCTTGCTCCAAGCTCTGCCTTTGTTGTTATGTCACCGTGAATCGCAACAGGTATACCCCCACCGAATGGGTACTGCTGGTACTCCCTTTCAGCACCATAGTGGACGTCCCCTGTTGATGAACCGATTGCGCCTATTGTTATACCCCATAGCACTGCAAGAAGTGGCAGTGGGAATGGGTGTGCAAATCCAGGGATTGGTAATGTCATGAGATATGATAATCCTACAATACAGAATGTCACAATAAAGCCATGCCCTGCAATTGGGCCTAAATGCTGAACCAGCATGTCCATGAAGAGTGGCTGGTTGAACTGGGACTGGCTGACAATTCGTCCCATGTGGGATGTTACAGCGTAGGTTGTGTGTACCATTGCAGCGATTACAGCACCGATTGCAATGGCCATTATCACAGGTAGCTGCATTGAATTTATAAGGACAAATGCAACTGAACCAGCAATTCCGCACCAGGTTCCGTAGGCAACGGGTTCCCCTGAAACGGCCTTGTTGATTATTCGGTGCAGGTGTCCCATCTGTGGTGCCAGCTGAACCTGTGAGTTGGGGTTACTCTGGGATCCTACGTCAGACTCTAAGTCCTCTGCGGCTCCTGCTATGGTTGCAGCTGCACCCATGAGAGCTACAACACCTAAACCTGTTATCATAGGGTCCATATTTCTTCCTCCTTTTATTTTTTTGAATAAAAAAAATTAGGTGCATTACACTTAAAAAGTTTGTGTAATGCACCTTCGTTAATCTATTTTGCGGGTGTTATGAGTGCTCTTTCACCGGCTGGTTCGAACTCTCGCAGAGCACCTTTGGCGAATTCGCCACGGACGTTGGTGAAGTCGAAGACGAGGTTGTCGTCTGCAAATGCTATTTTCACCAGTGGGTTGAATACAAAGGCGTCTCCACGGGCAGCGTGTGGTGCCTGTGATATACCTGCATATTCACCCTGGTGTCCCACGTTCATGGCGTAGTTTGGATAGTTAGGTCCACGAAGCTCCAGTGGCAGTCCCTCGTCGCCCCTTATTGAGAAGACGTTGGATGCACCACACTGGTCCTGGAGGTCGTAACCGTAGAATCCGAGCCTTGAGTGCTGTTCCTTGTGGAGGTACATTGAGAGGTACCATCCGCTGAGACCTGTCTGGGCGTTTCCTGTTGCGAATGCTGTGGAACATCCAGCTGCAGCTGCAACGACTGCTGCCCTCTGTGATCCACCGAACTGGTCCTCTAGGAGTGCTGGGTATTCTTCGTACTGTTCAAGGCCGTAGAATGTGACCTCAGTTGCAACGTCCAGGACTGTGTCCATGGTGTTTGGTGCCTCACAGAGTCCATACTTGTCCTCCACGTACTCCTTACCGAAGTAGGTGAAGTCGTCAAGTATGTTGTCTGTGTATGCTGCTGTAGCGTACTGTGTGAATCCGACACCACCTGACATGTATGATCCAAGCCAGATCTGGTCGTAGAGCATTGCACCGGTTGCCACAACGTCCAGTGTCACCCTGACAGGGTCCTCATAGTTGACCCTTGAGCTCTGACAGATGTCGGCAAGGTAACCGAATGGTACACCACCAGGCTCGTTTTCACCCCTTGCACGTCTCACAGGCAGGTATGTACCCATGTGTATAACTTCAGCGTGTTTTGCAGCATATGCGAAGTCACCTGTTGCGGCTTCACCTGCTGCCTGTTTGTAGGCTGAAATCATGGACATACCTATCTGCATGGCGGACCATCTTGAGGTTGTTGCACCGTCACAGGTCCTTGAAACTATGGTTGGGATCCTGACGACCTGCCAGATTCCATCTCCAACCTCTGCCTTGAGGGCTTCTGCCTGGTCATCTGGGAACTGTTTGTTGATGTCTATGACGAATGCAGGGTCGATTTCGTCTGCTATTTCGTCGTTACCTGTGAATACCTTGACGTAACTGTCTGCCACCAGGGCAGGGTGGGTTTCCACCATGTGCTCCTGGACGACAGCTGCACCGGGCATTGCGTGGTTCACTGTTTCAAGGTAGTGGGTTATTGTCTCAGGTGTAACCTCCTTACCCAGCCTCTTTTCTATAACAGCGTGGGCGTGGTTCAGACCGACGATGACGGTCCTCCTTATGTCATCCCACATCTGCTGCATGGCAGCGTTGTTTACGAAGTGGAGGTCGTCCCCTTCAACATAGGTATCGGTTGTTGAAACCTGGTAGGGCATGAGCACCCTCTGACCAAGTGGGGTACCTATGTCAGGGTTGTACTGGGGTATGCCCCTCTTTGCTGCCACTTCTTTACCAGCGTTCACAAACTCGGTTTTTCTTTCTGACTGTTTCCAGCCACCAAGTGTGTAGAATGTGGTTTTCTTCTCTTCAGGGGATTCTTCAAATTTTTTCTTTAAAGCATTTATGAACAATTTGTCAGCCATAATCTACACCTCCCCCGGATTATTCTGGGTTGTACCCTCCTTGTGATCTTAAAACGTGGATTCTCTGCATGATCTCCACGGCTTCTGTATCATCACGGTAGGCTTCACCATCCACACGGTAGATGGTTGTTTTTTCCATCAGGGTTTCCTCATCCAGTGGTTCACCAAGGTCCACGGGTTCGTCGAGTTCGTCACCGATCTGGTTTTTGACCATTTCGACTCTGCCGGTGTCCTTGTTGTAGATCTGCCTTCTGAGCATGTCGAACATCATTCCGTCCTCATCGAGACGCAGTGAGTGTCCATGGACAGATTTACCCCTGACACCTGACCTTGCAGGGTCAAAGAACTCTGTTTCAAGGAGTTCCTTGGATATCTTTTCAAGGTCCCTTTCCCTGGTCTCTATGATCTGACGTCCTGAGAGTGTACCTGCGTCTGCACCCCTGTACCTGCAGAGGTATGCCCTTGATCGTACGTATGGCTGGGCTGGGGCGAAGTACATTGAGTCTGTGAACTGTATGTATCGTACCCTGTCACCGGCCTTTGCACCGTCTATTGGTTCCACGAGCTCCCTTATTGCGTCTTCTGGTTCATCCATCTCTTCCAGTGGTGGGTGAACACTTGGGTATTCTTCCCCTGGGGCCCTGTGACCCAGAATCTTTACTACATCTTCATCTGAGATTTCTCTCAGTTTTTCAAGTTCATATTCAGGGTTACAGAAATTCCTTCTGTTCTGAGCAACCTTACTTGTTCCGGGATAGTATTGTGCCATATCATGCACCTCCTAAAGCTAACTTAACCTTTCTTATAATCTCATCCAGTTTTTCCTGGGGACAGGTTTCTCCTCTAATAACTCCACTCACGATGTCAACGATTGTTCCCCTGGTTTTTGGTTCATCCGGCATTACGGCCCTGGTTTTGACACCTATCTTCGCAAAGTCCTCAAAGTCAACCGGGTACTCGCATATGACTATGCATGGACGGTCAACGTTTCTGAGTATGAGGCGTGCCTTGTAGGTGATGTGGTTCTTGACTCCGCCAAGGTGTACCACAAGGAGTCTGTGCCGCTTCATCTGCTCGACTTCAGCAGGTGTTAATCCAAAGAGGCTTCCTGCACCGGCACTTGGAGCATCCTGTGGAACCCCTGCACCTGCGTTGAGTACCAGAGTACTTGTCATTATGTTTGCTTCCCGCAGGGCAAATGTTATCTCACAGACAGGCTTGGTTATGTGGCGCCTGCCAGGTGACATTGCCACTGCCAGAACTTCACTTCCGCACTGGGCAAAGGTGCCCCTCTGGGCTATTCCTCCACCTTCACCCATACCCATTGTCTCTCTACAGTCAACCACGTGAGTGCACTTTCCGATCATCTAATGCTCCTTCTTCTTTTTTATTATTGTGGCCCTTTCACTGAGCCTGGCGTTCTGATCCGTGAGACCTATGAGTTCATCAGGAATCTCATCAAGGTTCTCGCCGTACTTTATCTCGTCTGTGACGGTCTTCTGTGTTCTTATGTATTTGCCGGGAGTAACATCATATCCAAAGGGCAGGAGATCCTCGCAAACCCTCTTGATATCCGTTATTGTCTCCTCGTCCTCCACTTCAAGCAGCACACGGCCAGTTTTAACCTGAAGTTCAAATTCCTGGCCTTTTACGTTGATTATGCGCCTGTCAGGGTGGTCCTCTGGTGGTAGTCTCTGTCCGTGGATCACCATTCGTTTAACGCCGTGGATGTCCTCAAGGCGGTTAAGGAGTTTCTCTGTGGTGTCAGCCCCTAGCAGCCTGTGAGGAAATATCTGAACGTCCATTGGTTTTTTGCCCCCAGTTCTGAGAGATTATTTAGATTTCGTTTTTAATCTCAGCTGCTGCCTCCACAACATATTTGAGTGGTTCTCGGAACTCGTCAACCTGGCTGAATACTTCTTTTATGAGTCCAGAGGTTGCTTCTGGTGAGAACATCTGGGTTCCTGCATCCAGTGCCATTGCGGCTGCCACGCAGGGTATAGCGAATCCCTTACTGTGCCTTGTAACGATGTGGTTTCCGTTGAAGATACCTGGTCCACCACCACCGTAGATGGAGTGGCTGAAGAATGAAAATCCTACAGCTGTACCTTCCACTTTACCGAAGTCCACGCTTGGAAGTCCTGTTTCGAATTCTATGAGGTCGTTGTAGTAGAGCAGAGTTGATGATACACCCTGAGCTGCCCTTGCTGCACCCTGGTTAACCATTGTGGCTGCCATGAGTCCAGCTGCTGCGTAGGCGTTCCACATTGCAAGGTCGTCTGTGCCGTAGACCTTGTAGTCTGTGAGTTCCTTCTCAACTGTTATGACACCGTCTTCCAGGGCCCTTTCAACCAGGTCTGCTATTACTGATCCAACTGTACCTTCTTTACCGTTGGCCTTAACAAGGTCAAAGACCAGGTTGTCTGCGTTCATTCCCTGGTATGCAAGTCCAAGGAGGTGCATCCTTTCAAATGCTCCTACAGCATCACCCATCTCAAACATTGCTGTCTGTTCAAGTATGGTTGATAGTGCTGCTGCCTGGAGTGTGTTTTTGAGTGTGGCTGCAACAACATGGTTCACCATGATGTTCCTGAGTGCGTATCCTGGGCCTTCCAGTTTCTGTGGAATGTCCAGCATTGTTGCTATGTTTGCCCCCATGTACTCCACAGACTGTGGATATCTTCCCAGAACGGCTGCTTTAACCATGTTAGCATCGTACATGCTAACATCAAACTCGTTGATTATGGCCTGGACAAATGCTGTGGCGGTTACGAGTGGTGCTGCAGAGTATTCTGCTGCAACATCGAACCTTGCACTTGGGACCTGTACGAGTGCCCTTTTACCTCCGCCAAGGAGTTCGACGTTGGTGTCGTCGTCCTCAGTTACCTGTATCATTTCCTTTGCAGCGGCTGCTATTGACTCGGCGTTCCCGACAATGTCGAGGTCGAGTTCACGGCCCATTATCTTACAGGCAGGTCCGCCGACCTTCGCTGTCTTCAGGGCGTTTTCTATACCTTCAAGGTTCACAGCCACTGTCCTTTTAATCCCCTGCACTATGCTTTTAATGGCGGGGTTCCTTAATGGACTTAGAGCTTCTAATGGCACCTGTTCTTCGACGAGGTTGCCTCTGTCATCGTACAAGTCGACCTTATCCTCAAACTTCGCCATTTTTTCCCTCCTAACAATCAGTTCCGTATACTAAATATCCAAGACCCCCCTTTTCAGGAAAGGCAAGAAGGCCCTTGGAGGGTGTTAAAACACCCGTTTTAGTATACGGTGCATATTTAACTTGATCATAATTAATTAAGATTTCTTTCTGAATCAAGTCGAAAGATTTATATGTATCAACACGTTTTCTTCGGGTTTTATGGATTTTTTGTACGGCTGCGTTGATTTTTATGATCATGCCCGCCACCGGTATGATGGCTGCAGGGTAATAAATTATATTTAAGGCGGGACACAGAAAGAGGGACATGCAGATAATAGCTGATTTGGGCGGTATACCCGGCAAGGACTGCAGGGGATTCTGCAGATACTGTTACTTCAGGAAAGTTGGGGACTTTGAACCCTTCGGCTGCAGGAACTGCTCCCCGGGGCGGGTGGGCTGTGAGACCTGTGGAATGGATGTTGCAGAGAAGGGAAAGGAATTTTTACCCCCATTCCTTGTCATGGGTAATGTGCAGACGACACTTATGATGCAGAACATTCAGGATAAGGACCTGAAGATAAACATCAGTGGTGGGGGTGATGTGAGCTGCTACCCCCACCTTGAGGAGCTGACAGCGGGGCTGAGTGAATTTGGGATCCCGATACACCTTGGATACACGAGCGGTAAGGGCATGGATGACCCTGAAATGGCATCCAGGCTCATAGGGAATGGTGTGGATGAGGTAACCTTCACGGTGTTCTCAGCTGACCCCCTCCTGAGGCGGGAGTGGATGCGTGATAGAAACGCTGAAAATGCACTTGAAGCCCTCAGGATATTCTGTGAATCCTGTGAGGTTCACGCTGCAGCAGTGATCATACCCGGTGTGAATGATGGGGATGACCTCCTTGAAACCTGCTCCAGACTTGAGGAATGGGGGGCCACCGGATTCATAATGATGCGGTTCGCAAACTATGAGCACCAGGGGCTGATACTCGGCAATGAGCCAATAATTGAGGGTGTAGAGCCGCACACGGTCCAGGAATTTGAGGACCTTGTGAGGATGGTTGACCGGGAGTTCAATATCAGGGTTACAGGGACTCCTGTCTGCGACCCTGAGAACGGGACCCCATTTGTCCTTGCAGATGACTCAAGCAGGGAGTACCTTGAGATCCTCCCTGAAATCAGGGGTGAGGCAACCATAATCACAGGATCCATTGCAGCCCCCTACATAAGGAGGATAATAAGAAACCTTGGGGCAGATGACATGGTGAACGTTGTTGGTGTTGAAAAGGACATAGCATGCCTCATCACCAGGAAGGACCTTGAGGGGGTGGACCTCAGCGAACTTAAGGAAACAGTGATAATCCCTGGCCGGGCATTTGTCCATGAAATGCAGGCAAGGGAGATTCTGAGCCGCGATGGTACCGACCGGATAGTCATAAGGGGTCCTGAAAGACTAACCGTCGATGGTGAAATGAGCGGTACGCTGTCCCAGTATGATGTTATAGAGAGGGAAATGGAAGCATTCTATGAACTTATACAGGCCATAAATTTCTTCGGTGCTTCTGAATGACTCGTGTGGTTGTTTTAACACCCGAACACTATACCTACGGTTCAATGCTGATTGCCGGTGTTTTGAGGGACCTTGGCTACAGCGTTGAGCTCAGGAAGGGCCTTGATGGTGCCGGCGCAGATGTGGTGTTCATAAGCCTCCAGTCAACCATCCACCTTCTGAGGTACAGGGATATTATTAATAGTATGGGGGGCTTCAGGGTGGTGGGGGGTCCTGTGAGCATGGCCCCTGAACTTGTGCTCCGCTACCTCGACGTTGACCTTGTAGTCCAGGGCGAGGGTGAGGATAAGGTGGGCATGGCCATGGAGGTTGCAGCTGGAAGTTTGGATGCATCTGAAATGCCTGGAGCAGCATTTAAATCTCCTGAAGGGTTTATGATCAATGAACCAACCCGCTGCTCCATGAAAAGGGCCCTCCCACTTGTGCCTGCAGATATCTCACAGGAGAACATAAGGGGTGCCAGTGTCTACATTGAAACCCACAGGGGCTGCCCCGGCAACTGCACATTCTGCCAGGTCCCGGAATTCTTCGGCCGTGAGGTCCGCAGCAGACCCCTAGAGGACATCATAAGGGAGGTCAGGGAACTAAAGAAATCCGGGGCCAGGAGGTTTGCAATAAGCGGGGGAACCGGAACACTCTATGGAAGCACCAGATTCAGGGGTGTTGATGAGGGTGCATTCACTGAGCTCCTCAGCGGTATAAGTGAAATCACAGGGCCCCGGAATCTTACAGTGCCCGATATAAGGGTGGATATGGTGACCCCTGAGATCCTTGATGCCATATCAGAATACACCAATGGATGGGTGTTCTATGGTATAGAGTCAGGGAGCAGGAGGATCCTTAAAAGGATGAAGAAGGGCATCAAACCCGGGGATGTTATTGAGGCTGTTGAACTTGCCCGGGAACATAATCTGAAGGTTGCAGGGTCATTCATAGTGGGGTATCCCGGTGAAGGTGAAAGGGACTATGAGGAGACCCTGGAACTTGCAGATGAACTAATGCTTGATGACTACTTTGTGAGCATCGCTGAACCGATACCCGGCACGGAACTTGGTGATGAGGTTAAGGAGCTTGAAGATGAAGATAACCCTGTATTCATGGAGCCATCCGACAGGAAGTTCAGGAGTCTGGCTGAGGAGAGGGCCTTCAGTTTCATGCTTGATTCATATGTATTCAGGAGCGTGCCCATCCCTGTGACCGATGAACTCCTGAGGTCACTTCAGAAGGAGTCCCGTGAACAGCAGGAACATATAGAGACTGTTACGCGTATGTTGAAGCAGAAACTGTAGGTGACCACATTTAGGTTTTGGTTTTTGAGAAAAGAATCATGTATCAGAATGATAGCCATGAGACTACGGGGCTAGATCAGCATCAAATCTTGTTTTATTGTGTGACAAATCCTCTTTGTAATAATGCCCTGCTTTTCATCCATATAAGAATTGAGAACTGCCAAAGTCCGGTTGAATCACGTTAATATGGCCCTCTGATCCGCAAATTGAGTCATACCTGAACCAGAGTGTGTCCGGTTAAATTCGGTCAATTGAGATTGTCACTTTAAGATCTAGATGTTGGTCTGCAGAGGAATGTTAAAGAAATCGCTGAATCCATGCCTTTCCTATTATCAAAATTTTCAATGGGACCCGTACATGGGTGCTCTGCACTCGGGACATTTCTCCATTCTGCATGAAATGTCCGGTGTTTTTGGTGCCTCGTATCCGCATTCAATGCATTTGCAGACATCTTGTGCTCCAATTTGAGAGCCATGGTCTCTTCCGGAGCCACGCCTTCCCATCCCTGGTAGTGTATCTGCTGACACCAGTGTTATGTTTTCTGAATCACAGTCTGGACACTTCTTGTATTTCCCCCCAGGTGAAATCCACTCAAACTGGCAGTCCATGCACTTGTATCTTCTCCTGTCTGTGATGTAATCACCCCCTTTCAGTATTATTGGTCTGCCCTCTACCAGGGCCTCTGCTATCTTGGCCCGTGCAGATTTCAGTGTCCTGTGAAATGTTGGCTGTGATATGCCCATGATTTCAGCTGCCTTTTTCTGTTTTATGTCATGGTAGTCCCTTAACCTGACAGCCTCGAATTCATCGAGGGTTATCTCAACCTCATTTTCTTTTTCACTGTCTTCCGGGGAAAATGCAGCCACAAGGGGTTCTCCCAGAATTCTTCTGTATCTTCTCGGCCTAGCCATGTTTTGAATATATATTCAAAAATTGTATTTAAAGGTTCTCATAATGTGATCAGAAACCCTGGAAAGCCACTCCTAATAATCCAGAGCCGAGCAGCCACCATCATAATAAGATGATGGTAATACCTTGCTGACACACCCTAATCACCATTAAATCCCAAACTAGATGGGATAAGCTCAATAACCGTGACCTCAGATGAGGATCCTATACGGAGAGGTGGACCCCATGTGCCTGTACCCTGTGAAACATATAGAAAATGTCCTGAATCCTCATAAAGTCCCCTGATAAAGGGGAACATCATACCAACAAGAAGGTTGAAGGGATAGAACTGTCCCCCATGTGTATGGCCAGATAGCTGGAGGTCAACACCCCTTTCCCTGGCGTCATTCCAGTCAACAGGAAGGTGGTGAAGAAGTACCAGGGGCCTCTCAGGGTCAAATTCCATTATATCAAGGATCGCGGAAAGCGAATGCCTTCTCATTGAGTAACCCGCACCTGCAATCTGCACACCCCTGAAATCAACGACACGCTGATCAATACACAGGATACCCGCCCCCTCCACTGCAGACCTGAAGTCCCCTGAATATGTGTCATGGTTACCAGAAACAAAAAATATGGGAACCTCCACCTTAAGCTCGGAGAGTGTTGAAGCTCCAACGGGCCTTGAACCATCCAGGAGGTCACCTGTTATGAGAACGGCATCAGGTTCAATTTCAGAAATAAGAGAGGAAACCCTCCTGAGGAACCCCCTGGACCTAACAGTCCCAACATGAAGATCCGAAAGCTGCACAAACCTCAGGTTATCACTGCATGGAAAGGGGATCCTAACCGTCCTGACCTCAATATCAAGGGCCCTCACCAACCCATAGGAAACCATTATGATAGAGAAGGCAGCTGCAGGAATGGGTGAAAACGGTATACCCGGAAGCAGTGATGCTGCAAAGGTTACCCCGAGGCCAATGAGGATGTAAACAGCCATTCCCACCCATACCATTGAGACCACATAGGCCGCCCTTGAGATAAAGGATGGGTATACCCTTTCAGAGATTATGGCCACTGGTAGAAGAAGTGTCAGCGGGAGGCTCAGAATCCCCATACCAAGAAGTTCCAAGACAGTAAAATTAAGAAGATAGTATCCTGAGGAGAAGATCAGGATAAATATCAGAACCTGGAACTCCCTCCTCATAAAATCACAGTATGGAACTTTCAGGAAGGAGCTTCACGAGGATGTAGTCGTACATCATTGACTTCCTGATCTCAGATATGTCGCCCAGCCGGTAATCAGAAACCCTCACATCTGCTACCTCGTCATGATGGCGGTCATAGTTGAGCTTCACGCGGACCCCATCAAGCTGGCTGGTTACAGGTGTCGGAGAATAGACCTCCTTAACGGCAGGCACCTGGTTCTCAATCTCGGTCTTAACAAGTATTGAGGGAACCAGAGGTGGATCTGCCGCCATTTCACGCCTCCTCCTGTCGAGTATATCCTCGACCACCTCAACAAGTTTCCTGAGGGCCCTTATATCCTCACCCCTCTTCAGCCTCCGGGGTATCCTCCCAAGGCCCCCGACATAGGCGTCAGCACCTGGAAGTTCCCTGATGTCAATCTTCTCAGGGGACCCTGTAACGACCACCGGGATATTTATGTCGCTGAAAAGGTGGGCCTTATCCTTTATGCACTGCTCAAAGCTTCCAAGGGCAAAAACTGCAAGGTCATGTTCCTCTATGAGCCTCTTTTCATCCTCTGATATCCTGGATATCCCCTTACCTGCCCCGCGGGCAAGGCCTATCATGTTATCCTTGGCACCGTACCTCCTCAGGTACTCTGATATATCACAGGCAGAATGGGGGAGATGATGCCTTGCCAGGGTGGGAGATACAATAGCTATCTCGGTACCCGCCATGGGGGCAACCTTAACCTTCCCCAGGAGCTCCCTGGCCTTCTCCCTCACCTTATCCACGTCCTCAATCGGGACGGCCAGTGTGAGTATCAGGTCCATCTGAAGCATGTTCTCCTGGAGCACAAAACCGCCGAGGTCCTCAATCAGTTCCTTCATCTCCTCATGGCGGTGCACACCGCCCTGATAGGTTAAAGTTTCGTACATAATTTCCTCTCCAGATACGTGTACCTGAATAAAGCCCTCTTAACAGGGTCCACTGGGAGGTTCCTGTGTGAGGGGACCCTGATGCAGTCAAGTTCCATGTAATCAGGGCATACCGTGAAATCCTCACCTCCCTCAACAATTGTGAATCCCATGTCCTCCACGATCTCCCTTAAGAAATCTGAATAAACCCTTACTTTTATTTTGCTGTTCATCTCCCGTAACCACTGAGGGTCATGCCACCATGGTGAGCAGACATCAAAGTCTATCCCATCAACCGATGAGTACCTGAGGCTTCCAGGGTCCATATCCTGAACAGTCATGAAAACAGTTCCTATAGCATCCCTTATCTGGGGGAATGTGTTCAGTTTAAGTTTAACCGCCCCACTAACTGGTGTCTCAGATAGCACAAACAAAAGATCCGCATCCTCATCCCCAGGTTTACGGGTCACATCGTACCCCCTGACACCTGCAATCCTTAGTATGCCCTCACACATTGGTGTTGTAAGAATCCTCATTGAGTCACCGGTGAAGTCTATAAATACCTCATGAATAAATCTCTCTATAATCATTTATAAGGTGTGCTGATGAGGGTAAATCTCAGCTTTGAAAAACCGGAGGGCAGTGGACTCTGCATAATGGTGGACCTTCTGAGGGCAAGTGCAACAATAACCGCTGCCATGGACAGTTTCACAGAGGTTATCCCTGTTGGGGATGTTGAGGAGGCAATGGAATACTCACGGATGGGTTATGTGGTGGCAGGGGAGCGTGGGGGTGAGACTCTGCCAGGATTCCTGGCCAACTCCCCAATAGAGGTGCAGAAACATTCAGGTGATGTCCTTGTGCTAACCACAAGTAACGGTACAAGGATCCTTGAGTCAGTTGAATCACAGGCCCTTGTGGGATGCCTCAACAACCTCGACGCAGTCGCTTCAACTGCAAGGAAGCTTTCGGATGATGTTGAGGTGGTCATGGCCGGTGTTAATGGCCGCTTTGCAATAGAGGATTTCCTCTGCGCCGGTGAAATAATACGTGCCATTGGTGGTGAACTTGAAGAGTACGCTGAGGCCTCAGTACTTGCAGTCCAGGACAGGTGCATGGTTGATGATGCCATAAGAAAATCCCGGTCAGCCAGGAGGCTTAGGGAACTTGGTTTTGCCGGTGATATTGAATACTGCCTCAGAAGGAATATAACAGGAAATGTACCTGTATACATGGATGGCAGGATATCGCTGATCTAAGGGAGGCTGCAGTGGACATGAATCTGGAGGAGCTGAAGATAATAGGTACCGCACATGTATCTGGAGAAAGTGTTGACGAGGTGAGAAGAACCATACTTGAGATGAAACCGGACGTTGTTGCAGTGGAACTGGACCCGGGGAGGTACAGGAGGCTCATGGATGAAAAAATGGGGATCAAAAGGGATGAACCCTCCCTTATGGATGCCCTCCGAAGTGGAAACATTGGTGTCATCCTTGCAGGCTGGTTCTTAACCTATTTCCAGAGGAAGATCGGTGAGGATATAGGTGTTAAGCCAGGCAGTGAAATGCTTGCAGCGATAGATGCCGCCCATGAGGTTGGTGCGGGGGTGGCCCTCATTGACCGTGACATAGGTGTGACAATGCAGCGGGCGATCAGTTCCATGAACCGGCGGGAAAAGCTGAGGTTCTTCCTTGCAATCATGAGATCCTTAATTGGGGGGGAGGATGCGAGGGATATTGAGAGCCTCAAAAGTGACGACACCCTTATGGAG
The DNA here is from genome assembly GCF_022014235.1 of Methanothermobacter sp. K4. Classification (NCBI taxonomy): domain Archaea; kingdom Methanobacteriati; phylum Methanobacteriota; class Methanobacteria; order Methanobacteriales; family Methanobacteriaceae; genus Methanothermobacter; species Methanothermobacter sp. K4. Next base: position 513,912 of record NZ_JAKLTD010000001.1, on the reverse strand, counting down.
GTTATGGGGGAATTTCAGGGAATCTCTCCCTCAGCATACCGTGTGCTTGTTGAGGAGAGGGATGCATTCATGGCCCACAGGCTCCTATCCATTGAGGAGGACCGCGTTGTTGCCGTTGTGGGCGCAGGTCACAGGAGGGGGATAGAGCACTACCTCAGGAACCCGCATGAACTTCCACCACTTGAAGAACTCATTTGAATATCCGATGATATCATTCAGGGTAACGTCCCGGCCACCCCCACAAGCTCCCAACAATATTACAAGACATCATTCAGAGTAATGGCATGATAGGGGAAAAATATTCATTAAATACCGGTCCAATAAATATTTACTGTGGAAAGAGCAGTGTGATATGCAATGTACGTCATATTCAGATGTGACTGTGGAAGGGCCCTCTACTCAAAGAAGGGTGCAGATACCAGGAAATGCGTCTGTGGAAGAACTCTGAAGATTAAAACAAGGCGCATATTTGGAAAGGCCGGTAGCTTCGAGGAAGCTGCGGAAATCGTGAGAAAACTCCAGGAAGAAAGGTATGGCGCCTGCCATTTCACAAATCCAGTTAAAAGGGAATAGAACGAGATATGATAGAAGATATCCGATCATTCACATTACCCGGTGAGAGGAGGAACATAGAATTCAAGAAGGCACTCTCACCAGGGTATCATCTGAAGATGGACCGGAAGAAGAGCCTGATCTCCCAGATGAAGTACCGTATGGAGAGAGGTGATGGAAGGGCCGTATACCTCCTTGGTGTGGAGGACAGCGGGGAACCTGTTGGGCTCCCCGATGAGGAACTCAGGGAGTCAGTTGAGGTCCTCAGAAAACTGAGTCAGGAGATAGATGCCATTGTGGAGGAGGTTAACCTCCATGAGGGAACCCACGGCAGGGTCGCCGAGGTGATAATCTCAAGGAAACAGAAAACAGGAAGGGAACACCTCCTCATAGGTGTCGCCGGCCACGTTGACCATGGAAAGAGCACACTCCTCGGTACGCTCACAACAGGAACACCAGATGATGGAAGCGGTAAGACAAGGATATTCCTTGACGTCCAGAAACACGAGATAGAAAGGGGCCTATCAGCGGATCTATCCTTCGCCATATATGGCTTCAGGAATGGAAGGGTCATAAGACTCAAGAATCCCCTTGACAGGAGGGAGAAATCAGGGCTCATGGATGAGGCCGACAGGGTAATATCCTTCGTTGATACCGTCGGACATGAGCCATGGCTCAGGACAACCATAAGGGGAATCGTGGGGCAGAACCTGGACTATGGCCTCCTCACCGTTGCCTCGGATGAGGGTCCAACACACATAACAAGGGAGCACCTGGGTATAATGATTGCAATGGAACTCCCCGTGATCGTTGTGCTCACAAAAACCGATATGGCCACACCCCCCCAGAGGAGGGCCGTGCGGGAGAAGATATCTGAACTACTTAAACTGGTTGGTAGGATACCCTTCCATGTGAGCGGAAGGGAATCTGCACGTGAGATAGCAGGCAAGATGAACCAGCACATAGTACCCATAATAGAGACATCCTCTGTCACAGGGGAGGGCCTCGAAGTCCTGGATGAACTCTTCCTCAACCTGGATGTTAAGCGTGACGTCAACGGGGATGAGAAGCCATTCCTAATGTATATAGACAAGATATACACCATCAGGGGCGTTGGAACCGTTGTCAGTGGAACCATCCAGCAGGGCCTTGTCAGGAAAGGGGATACACTGCTTCTTGGCCCCATGAATACCGGGAAATTCCGTGAGGTCACCGTTAAATCCATTGAGATGCACCACTACCGTATAGGCTGTGCAGAGCCAGGGCATATAGTTGGAATATCCATCTCAGGGGCATCCGCCGATGAAATAGAGAGGGGTATGATACTGGCCCATCCTGACTATGAACCTGAGGCCGTCAGGGAGTTTGAGGCCGAGGTGGCCATACTGGTGCATCCCACAACCATAAAGGCCGGGTATGAGAGCGTAACCCATATTGAAACAATAGCAGAGACCACCATACTGGAACCCCTTGATGCAGAGTTCATGTCAGCCGGTGACAGAGGCAGGGTGAGGATGAGGTTCAAGTACAGACCCCACCATGTGAGGGAGGGTCAGAAGATAATCTTCCGTGAGGGACGAAGCAAGGGTATCGGCTCGGTTACCAGGATCCTGGAATAAACAGTTTCTTAAAAAAGCCTCTGTCTAATGATCCGCTCCTTCTATAATTTCAAGAAACTCACAGGCCTTACATTTGCTACCAGAGGCTGGCTCGCCACAGACCGAACAGCCACCAACCCCCTCATCCTCCACAAGCGGTTCGAATGTGACAGTGAATGATTTCATTATCCTCTCCTTTATAGCGGGGTTTTCAGATTCTATCCTGTTAAGGAAATTCCTTATCCCTGCCCTCATTGATCTGCTGGAGTAGGGACAGGATTCACTGTGGAATTTCACATCATTGAGTTCAGCCCAGAGCCTGACATCCCTCTCAGGTGTGCTCCAGAGGGGCTTTATCCTTGGTACCATCGCAGGGTGTATCCTCTGAAGTTTAGGGCCGAACTTGGAGAACTTCCTCACATCCCCCCTTGCAAGGCTCATGATGAACGATTGAACCTCGTCGTCCATGTTGTGGCCAGTTGCAATCTTTGACGCCCCTATTTCCCTGGCTGTCCTGTTGAGTATCCAGCGCCTGAAGACACCGCAGGGTATACATGGGCTCCTGAACCCTTCCAGAACATCATCAAGTTCAAAGTTGAATTCATCCCTGAAAGATTTCTCTATGAGTTCAACTCCCCTTATACGGGCGTTTTCCCTTGCTGCGAGAACCCCCTCCTCCCTGTAGCCCTCTATGCCCTCATCAACCGTTATGGCTGTGAGTTCAAAATCCAGTTCTTCCCTTAAATCTGCGAGCGCATGGAGTGTCAGCACACTGTCCTTGCCGCCTGAGAGTGCCACTGCAACGTGTTCTCCCATCTCTACAAGTTTATGTGATTCCACCAGACCCCTTATTCTGGCCATGATTCTCCGGTTGAATTCCTGAATATCCATGGAACCGTATATATAAAACAGCCGACATATATATTCACCATGATAACCGCAGAACTCACCATAATACCTCTCGGTACAGGCAGCACCTCACTCAGTGGCTACGTGGCTGCTGCAGTCAGTGCCCTTGAGAGGATGAATGTGAGGTATGAGATTTCAGGTATGGGGACACTTGTCGAGGCCAGAGACCTGGATGAACTCCTTGAGGCTGTTAAGGCGGCCCACGAGGCCGTCCTTGAGGCAGGATCAGAGAGGGTTTACACAACCATCAAAATCGATGATAGAAGGGACACCGACAGGGGGCTCAGTGATAAGGTTGAATCTGTAAAGAGAAAGCTCCAGTGAGAGTGTTAATACAGACTTAGGTCAGCTGGAACTCCCTTACCTGTTATCCATAGTTTGATTTTTAAACCTTAACTGTTCCAGTACCTTTTATTCTTTAAATAATCCTCATTGACGTTGAATGTAAAAAATAGAATTAATGCTAAGTCTTCAACACCACACTGCACCTGAGAGGATTTACAAAAAAGAATGTTAGTTCTGCCCGAAGAAATCCCTGACAGAATCCACAATCCTTTCAAGGTCCTCATCAGTGAGGGCCGGGTGTACCGGTAGCGATAGGACCTCCTGTGCAGCCTTTTCACTGACCGGACAGCTGGCATCGAAGCCCATCCTCCTGTAGAGTTCCTGCCTGTAGATGGGTTTAGGGTAGTGAATCCCCGTACCTATACCCCTCCCGTTGAGGAATTCCATGAGCCTGTCCCTTGAACCAGGAACCCTCAGGGTGTACTGGTGGAAGACGTGTTTAACCCCCCCTGCAACATGGGGTGTTGATACCCCCTCAAGGTCCTCCAGGTTGGCTGTGAGGTACTCCGCATTTTTGATTCTCCTTCTATTGAAGGCGTCAAGTTTTTCGAGCTGGGCTATACCGATGGCCGCGGCAATATCTGTCATCCTGAAGTTGTAGCCGAGGTGGGTGTGGTTGTAGCGCTCTGTCTCCCCGTGGGCCCTTAGAATCCGTGCCATATCTGCAATTTCCTCATTATCAGTTGTTATAATCCCGCCCTCACCTGTTGTGATGTTCTTTGTTGGGTAGAAGCTGAAGCATGCGGCATCCCCCATGGAACCCACCATCCTTCCATGATACTCTGCACCATGGGCCTGGGCAGCATCCTCAATCACCAGGAGGTCATGGTCAGCAGCCAGGTCCATGATGGGGTCCATATCGGCGGGCTGCCCGTAGAGGTGTACGGGTATTATTGCCCTTGTGCTGGGTGTTATGAGTTCTTGGATCCCCTCAGGATCTATGTTGTATGTTTCGGGGTCTATGTCTGCAAATACAGGCTCAGCACCAACGTATAGGGCTGCGTTTGCCGTTGCAGCGAAGCTGAATGGTGTTGTTATAACCTGGTCCCCCCTTCCAATGCCCGCGGCCAGGAGGGAGAGGTGTAGGGCTGTTGTCCCTGAACTTGTTGCAACCGCGTGTTCCGTACCCACGTAGGATGCAAACTTCTCCTCGAATTCAGCCACCCGCGGTCCCTGGGCAATGAATCCCGATTTAAGTACCTTCACGACTTCCTCTATTTCCTCTTCATCGATTATGGGAGTAGCAACCGGTATCATGTGAACACCTGAGTAAGAGTTACTGGGTTATTAGTTTCTCACTGGAACTTAAAAAGTGATACCCTAACCGGCAATCAGTCAAAGGGTGATAACCCAAGCCCCCAGTTACCCTGATTCAGTTGATTAATCCTCATCCACGGTATCTCAAAACACTCAGCACGTCCCCATAGCGTCCCCTGAAGAGTATGGCCAGAAGAAGAGCCGATGCCAGGATCAGTGCCAGTGGAGAGGTGTAGGGATCTGATGGACTAACCATGAGGGAGGGAAGGTTTCCGAGGCCGGCATCCGGGGAGCTGTGTATAACACTGACATAGAGGTTGTTTGCAATATGCACCCCCATGGCGAGTTCCACACCATCATCTGTGAGTGTTATGAGTGCAAGTACCAGTCCAATTATGAATGTACTTGCTGTGATTGATAGGCTCATTGTAAAGGTTGTGCCATTCCACCAGTGCAGGACTGAGAATACAAGTGAATTCAGGATCATCAATGGTAGGGGCCTTTTAAGGATCATCCACATCCCCTGCATGAGGTATCCCCTGAAGAATATCTCCTCAAAGGAAGCCTGCACAGGAAATGCAGCTAATGCAAGGATCAGGAGCAGCCAGAATTCTGGCGTGAATTTAAATCTGACAGAGGATGGATCCATGATAACCGAGATTGCATCAAGAACGCCGACGATAATAAACCAGACCACTCCTCCCCTGAGGATCCTTCTCCAGTCAACACGACCCCTGGAGTTAATGGCTGATATGAAATCACGTTTGTGGATGAACTTCAATCCAACATAGAGAAAGAACATTGAGGTGGAAAAGGCCACCGCCACCATGATGAGTAAAGCTGGCCAGCTGAAGCCCGGGATGCCATCAATTGCATCCATTCTACCTGTGATTATGAGGATAGCCAGCAGGAATAACCCCATGAGAAAACCGGCACCCACATTGGACACCACGAAGCTAAGAAGCACCGTCAGTATATAACGCCACGCCTCATTTCTTCCAGTGTAGACCTTGTCCAGAAAATTCCTCATTGAGTCACCGGCCCTCTTACTAAATCCCCTCTGAGTATCACAGTAATCAGTAAATCATCCGGCACTAATAAATATATTGATGTGGGTCTCGAGGTTGGATGCGATCATTAGTATGTCACTGCGTTTTTTATTGGGCTGCTACTAGATTATAACAATATGGATGTTAATCGAATTTCATTTATTGGATGTAAGTTTCGAACTATAACTGTGGATTCTATTAACGTGTTTATAGGTAAGGAAGTGTTACTATGATAACCATAAATGAGGGTTCAGTCACAGTTGAGGTCCCGGATTTCACTAAGGTCTCATCCAGGGCCCCTGTCTTCTATAACCCTGTGATGGAGTTCAACAGGGATGTGTCGGTGCTTGCGGTTCAGGCCTTTCAGCGGATACTTGATAGGGATATAAGTGTTGCTGATACATTCTCAGGAAGCGGTATAAGGGCCATAAGGTACCTCGTGGAGGTTGATGGTGTATCTGAGGCCGCTGCAAATGATATAAACCCCCTTGCAGTTGAATGCATAGAGCATAACTCCAAGCTGAATTCTGTATCCCCCATTGTCAGCAGGGAGGATGCTGCTATCTTCCTCAGAGGGAACCCTGGCCGCTTTGATGTTATCGACGTGGACCCCTTCGGGACCCCCGCACCATTCATGGACTCTGCGGCGGCATCCTCCAGGAACAGGTCACTCCTCGCTGTTACCGCCACAGACACCTCGGGTCTCTGCGGAACCTACATAAAACCCTGCCTCAGGAAGTACTCAGCAAGGCCCCTCAAAACAGAGTACTGCCATGAGACCGGGCTGAGGATACTTGCAGGTTTCACTGCAATGAACCTTGCAAGGTACAGTAAGGGTGCCTCATTCCTTCTCTCACACAGCAGCCAGCACTACATGAGGATCTATGCCCATGTGAGGAGGGGTGCTGGTAGGGCCGATGAAGCCCTCAAAAACATTGGGTACATGCTCCACTGCTTCAGCTGCCTTCACCATGAACATGTGAGGGGTGTGCCTGAAGACAGGAAGTGCCCCGTCTGCGGGGGTAAAATGGATGCTGCTGGACCCCTCTGGGTCGGAGAACTGCATGATGAAAAATTTATCGGGTCCATGATGGCTGAAGCTAAAAATAAAACCCTCAACAGATCAGAGGATGTCCTGAAACTGCTCAAAACCTGTGTGGGGGAGGTGGGAATGCCGCCTGGATTCTATGATGTCCATGAGGTCTGCAGCAAGCTGGGTGTGAGCGCCCCCCCACTGATGGATGTTATGGGTGGTCTTGAGGAGGCAGGCTTCAGGGTTTCAAGGACCCATATAAGGCCAACCGGAATAAAAACAGATGCAACTATCAGGAAGATTGAGGAGGTCATAATGGACCTCCACGGTTCCCATCAATAGTCTGTTACCATTCAACTCCATGTGCCACCACAACCAGAAACCCCCTATTCTCATTCATAGTTCAGCATGTTGTGGGCGTAGTAGTACTGGAGGGTCCTCGCATTCTTGATTTCAAAGTTCCGGTATGGGTTGTTGAGGTAAGGGAAGATTATTCCCCTGATAACATAGTAGTATGCTGCTATGGGCCCATACTCTTCCCTTGCGATCTTGTAGTATAGGGGGAAACCGCAGCCCTGATTTATGAAAATATCCCCCTCCCTCACTGTCCCATGATACACCATTGGTATGGGGCCCACCTGCCCGTGCTCCGCAGCCCTCTCCTTTATATAATCCAGCGCCTCATCCAGGGTATCAAATTCCTTACCATCTGAACGGTAGGTCCACTTGTCGTCCGGGACGCCATATATACCCTCCTCCCAGACCTCATTCCAGTCAATGCCCGGTGTGTACTGCTTCTTTTCGACGTATGCGAGTTCAAGGATGTATACATCACCCTCCATGTAGCAGCGGTAATTGGAGCTTCCCCCATAGTGGACCACCAGGATGCAATTTGATCCCCTTTCCCGGGCATAATCTGCAAGTAACTTTGAGTGTATATGACCAGGGTACATGTCGGGGTTTGCGATTTTAACGAACCCGAGTCTTCCCAGCGGTTCAAAATCTCCTGAAGTGGATGTAAAGTAAAAGTAGCCCCCGACGATCACCAGCAAAGCAATGACCAGTATCCCCTTCCTCATCCATTCACCCGTTCTATTGTATTATTAACTGTGCAGCGATTTATATCTTCCCCTAAACAGATTAGGCAGTTTTATATATAATCATTTATATAGTTTTAGCTGCGGGAATCCGCGGAGGTGTGAAAATTGGATATAGGTGAGAAATTGTAAACGATGCCATAAGGTATCCCTCCAGTGACTGGAAGAAAGTCATAATACTTGGTGTCCTGATAATAGCCAGTGTTGTCATAATACCCATCTTCCTTGTCATGGGATACGGCTTCAGGGCCCTCAAGGCCTCAATAGCGGGTTTTGATGAGCTCCCTGAATTTGATGAATGGGGTGAAATGTTCGTTGATGGATTAAAGGTCTTCGTTGTCCAGATAGCATATATGATAGTTCCACTGATAATAATATTTGCAGGTACTTTCGGATCCCTGGCAATGATTTCACCAAGCGGTGCTATCACAGACCCCACAGCCTTCACAGGTCTCCTTGGAGGTACTGTGATAATCGGTGTGATACTTGCAATAATCCTTGGGCTCATAGAGACCATCGCAATAGCACACATGGCCTACAATGACAGTGAACTTGGAGCAGCATTCAGGTTCAGTGAAATACTGGATGTGATCTCCCAGATCGGATGGATCGACTATATCATCTGGTACATCGTTGTCGGTCTCATCGCAGCTGTTATTGCATTCATTGCAGGCCTCCTGAATTCAATACCCATCATCGGTACCCTCATAGCAGTGCTCATAATATACCCCTACATCCAGCTCTTCTGGAACAGGGCACTTGCACTCAGGTACGCCTACGAATAGATTAACCCTTTTCTTACTTTTTCCTGTTTCAGCTAAACATTTATAAGGGAATACCTCCTATCTATAAAAGTTAATAACTTCTTCTAAAACACCATAATTTAAAAAAGTTTATAATATAACTTCCATAGGTATACATTGTTTAGTGGTGATTCCAATGGATGATGATCTAGTCAAAATCGATGATATTGACAGGAAAATAATAGACCTCCTAAATGAGGATGGACGCATGTCCTACAGGAACATCTCGAGGATACTTGATGTCTCGGTGGGCACTGTGCACAACCGTGTTGAGAAGCTGGTCAAGAAGGGCGTTATAAAGAAATTCGTGCCAGTGATAGACCACTCAAAGCTTGGATACAAACTCACAGCCATAATAGGCGTTAAGGTCAAAGGTGGAGTTCTAAGGAACTGGGAGACACGCACAGCCTACCATAAAAACGTCCTTGCAGTCTACGACGTTACAGGGGAATTCGACGCCATACTCATAGGAAAGTTTCGGGACACCGCTGAGCTTGACAGCTTCATCAAGGGTTTGTTGAGTGAGGGTGACGTTCAGAGGACCTACACCCAGACAGTCCTCAACATAGTGAAGGAGGACATGACCTCCACAAAGATGATAGGCGATTAATTATTTATTCCCCGGCATCAAAAATCTAACCATGATTATTATATACTCCAGCACCTATGACCTCCACAACAATGAGGGCCATGTTGAGAACAAGGGGAGGACAGCTGCAATCATTGATGCCCTCAAGTCCTCAGGGCTTCAGCTGAAGTTCATGGAACCAAGGATGGCGGGTATCCATGATATCCTGATGACCCACAGCAGCGTCCATGTGGAGTACCTCGAGGTGTTCTCAGGTAGAGGTGGTGGATGGCTGGACTATGACACCTACATGACACCCGAGAGTTTCAGTGTGGCGAGGCTCGCCGCAGGTGGTGCCATGGTCGCGGCTGAGGAGGCGCTGAAGGGTGGATGGGGATACTCCGTTGCAAGGCCCCCCGGTCACCATGCCACCTATGACAGGTCCATGGGTTTCTGCATATTTAACAACATCGCCATAGCCATCGAGCACAGCCGCAGGAACCTCGGGATTTCAAGGGCGGCTGTGATCGACTTTGATGTTCATCACGGGAACGGGACATCAAGCATCTTCTACACCGACCCGAAGGTCATGTATGTATCGGTGCATCAGGACCCCAGGACACTCTTCCCGGGGACAGGATTCATTGGGGAGACAGGGGAAGGTGGGGGTGAGGGCTTCAACCTCAACATCCCCATGCCCCGTGGTTCAGGAAACAGCGACTATATCTGGATACTCTCCGAGGTGCTCCCCCAGGTACTCAGTGAATTCAGGGCAGATATGTTATTCGTATCTGCAGGGTTCGACGCCCACAGGCTGGACCCACTGGCAGATATGAGGGTGGATGAGGAGTTCTTCTCATGGATGGGCTGGTTCATCCATGAAACAGGGCTGCCATGCACAGCTGTGCTTGAGGGGGGTTATAACCTCCAGGCCCTTGGAACTTCAAACGTCTCATTCATTGGGGGCCTTGAGGGCTCCAGTGTTAAGGTTGAATATGAGAGGTCACCGGCTGTGGCTGAAATCTTCAGTGAGATTAGTGACGTGTTTTCACCATTCTTCAATTTCTGAGAGGGTCAGAAGATGGAAAAAATCAGATTTGAACAGGCAGAGAAGCTTATAAGAAAATCATGCTCGAATATCAGAAGGGAATCCAGGTTCAGGGACCCCCAGGATGGTGTCATAGACACCAGAAAATTTCAGGAGGCCATGATGGAACTCATTGAAGCCGAGGACCATATATACCTGAGCCTGCCATCCCATGAGCTCACCGGGGATGATGCATACGATTTCTGCCGGAGTCTCATGGCTGCGAGGGAGGCCATTGACAGCATTCTTGCAGACTTCGGTGTCATTGAACGTGAGGATCCATCTGAAATGATAAAGGAAGCTTCGAAGGGGAAACTGATCATCGTGAACAATTCCTCAATCAAAAAGCTCCTTGTTAAGGCCGGTGTTGAGCCGGGGAATATTCTGGTTGCAGGTGTACCCCTCTCAGTGGATGATATGAAGAAGATAAACCCCAGGATCCCTGATGGTGCCCTTAAGGGTATAAAGAAGAAGATAGAACACCTTAAGAATGACATTGAAAGGAAGCTTGAAGGCCTTGAGGACATCCTAGTTATCGGGGAGCCTGATAAAAGCACCAGACTACTCGCATCAAGGGCTGAAGAACTTTATGGTGCCGGTATGAGGCTGGATGAGAATATCAGGGACCTCAGCCCTGAAGAGATACTGAAGCTCCTCTCATAGAGTGGGTGATTGTGCCCGGGATATCTTTTTATGGCAAAATGATGCCTTCAGTCACAGCATGACCCAGTTCCAGTACACTCCATGATTTCAACGTGTCAGAAAGATCCGACTGAAATCCCATCAAAGGAACAATCCCCACTTACACCGGGACATCAGTGTAACATTCTGTTTCATGGGAGATAGGCAATATTAGGACTATTAATGAATTTGTTCAGGGACATCGGTGTAACATTCTGTTTCGTGGGACTCATAATCACTGGACAAGTATATAAGCAAAGTTTTCATACTATACTTAAAACCTAGGTAACCATTACTATTATGGGGTGTAAAATTTGGGTTTAGTTTGTTTTCCAGATACACAGGACAAGATTCCTAGCATCCCCGTTCACCTTACAAGGGTGGGTGTTACAGGTGTTAAGAAGCTTCTGAAGATAGAAAGAGAGGGTAGAAGACCCATAATACTTCTTCCAACATTCGATGCCTTTGTAGATCTCCCGAGCAAACAGAGGGGGATCCACATGTCAAGGAACCCCGAGGCCATAAGTGACGTCCTCGAGGAGGTTGTTGAGAACAACGCTCTTGAACTGGAATCTCTCTGCGCAGAGATAGTCAATGAACTCCTCAAAAAGCACAGGTACGCCCGCAGAGCCGAGGTGAGCATGAAGAGCGACTTCATGTTCATGAAAAAATCCCCTGTCACCGGTAAGAAGAGTCAGGAGATGACAAAGATCATGGCAGACGCCATCGGGTACAGGGACGATGAAGGTATAGTTATACGCAAGATGATAGGGGCAGAGGTGGTGGGGATGACCGTGTGCCCCTGTGCACAGGAATCAGTTAAGGAAACATCCCGCCAGAAGCTCCTGGAATTTCTGGATCCCGAAACAGCTGAAAGGGTTCTTGAATGTGTATCCTTCGCCTCCCACAACCAGAGGGGGCGCGGCATGATAATGATAGAGGTCCCTGAGGACCAGACAATAAGGGCTGAGAACCTCATAAACATAATAGAGGACTCCATGAGTTCACCTGTCTATGAACTCCTGAAGAGGCCAGATGAAAATGCCGTTGTTGTGGGTGCCCATGAGAATCCCATGTTCGTTGAGGACTGCGTTCGTAACATGGTGCACAGGATAGTCAGTGAGTACCCCCACCTCCCCGACGACACAATAGTCACCGTAAGGCAGATAAACGAGGAGAGCATACACAGACACAACGCCTTCGCTGAGAAGGTTGCAACAATGGGGGAACTCAGATACGAGATAGAGGAACTTAACGGATCAGAGGAGTGATAACCTTGATGAAACTGCACAGGATAGCCGGGGAGATCATGGGTTACTTTGAAGCTTTTGAGGGCTCAAGACCAGCCCTTGACTCAAAGGAGATACTCATAGTAAGGGGCATGTCAAGAAAGAGGATGAACATTGAGGACATGGGTAGGGAACTTGATGGGCTTATAGAGAAGCTGGGTGCAGAGGAACTGGAGCTCATATCCGAGGAGGGCACAGCCCTAATTGGTGTTATGGATGAGCAGATAAGGTCATGTGTTGAGGTCGGGACAGAAACCGATCTTGGAGGTATACACAGACTCAAGGAGGCCCTTGAGGAGATGAACTTCAGCGTGGATTACAGGCTCTGCATAACAGAGGATACAGGGCTCTTTGTTGTTCTCTACAGGGACCGAAGTGGTGTGGGACCCTGCTTTGTTGAGGTTGTTGTCTCTGATATTTCAGATTAAACCTATTTTAGCGGTGCTTACATGGTTCTTGGAAAGGAAGAGATCCTGGAACTTCTTCTTGCTGATGGCCCTGAAACACTGGACCTCATGAAGCGTGTCTGTGAGCCAGGCGAGGTGACCTACTCAAGGAATGTCTTCATACCCCTCACAAGGGCCTGCCGAAACCGCTGTGGCTACTGCACTTTCAGATCAGACTCCCCTGACCCCCCACTCATCCCCCCTGAGGATGTCCTGATGGAGGTCAGGAGGGCCAGGGATCTTGGGTGCACAGAGGCCCTATTCACCTTCGGCGAGAATGCACATGAATTTCCTGAGGTGATGGAGAAACTCGAAGAACTTGGATTCAGTGATATGGTTGACTACGCCCATCACCTCTGCAGCTCCACACTGGACCTTGGTCTCCTGCCACACACAAATATGGGCGTGCTTGACTACAGGGATCTCAGGAGGCTCAGGGATGTGAACGCGTCCATGGGCCTCATGCTTGAGTCTGCAAGTCCCCGCCTGATGAAAGAAGATGCGCACCGTGAGAGCCCCGGCAAGGATCCTGCCTTGAGAATAAGGATGATAGAGGATGCCGGGAGACTCAGAATACCTTTCACCACAGGGATACTCATAGGTATAGGTGAGACAGTGGAGGAGCGGGCCAAATCACTCCTTGAGCTCAGGCGTATACAGGACAGGTACGGTCACCTGCAGGAGATAATAATCCAGAACTTCCGGGCAAAGCCAGGAATCCCCATGGAGCATCAGCCGGAGCCCTCACTCCTTGAGATGGTGAGGATTGTTGCAGTGGCCAAGCTCCTCTTTCCTGATGTGAGCATACAGGTACCCCCAAACCTCAACAGGGAAACAGGTGAGATCTTCCTGCTTGCGGGTGCAGATGACTGGGGTGGTGTTTCGCCACTGAGCAGGGACTACGTGAACCCGGAGGCCCCCTGGCCAGAGATAGATGAACTCAGAAGGCTCACAGAGTCCGCAGGATTCACTCTGAGGGAGAGGCTACCTGTTTACAGGAAGTTCATCACCCCTGATTTCCTGAGCTCACAGGTCATTGAGACGATAGAAAGGCTTTACCCTGAATTCCTTGTATGATACCCGTATCTGAGAATTTATGGTCCAATCAAGGCTGGTTTCTCGAACTGTTTTTAGATTGTGGTTCTTCAACCTTTGGGAGTATTATGGTCCCCTCAGATGGATCCCCGAGTTCAGTGAAATTTCCCTCTGAATAGAGGAGGGCGACCAGTGCAGCTGTAAGGGCGTCCCTCTGGTGTATGCTCATGGCGGATGCATGAGAGTCCAGTTCCATCTGCAGCTCTGCATTTTTCATCATCCTCTCTGCTGTCCTTGGGTGTGTCTCAATAACATCCACTCCATGGGACGCAAGTGCCTCCCTTATCCTGATACCCCTCATGGTGAGCTCCCGCATCCCCCTCCAGGTTAATGGCAGAACACTGCCATACCTCCTGATCTCAAGGTCCGCCCTTCTGAAGTGGCCATGACGGCTGCAGCTGCAGTCATTCCTGAGGCAGCAGCGCCCTCTGGGAAGTGAGAGTGGTGCGTCAACCGCCACTGTATCAGCGGATTTCACTGCATCAATTATCTCATCAAATGAGAACACACTGAACACCTTCACTCTCCCCTCATTTATTATGGCCACGCCTGTCTCATTCCTATCAGATGCCGCCAGATCAACGCCTGCAAAAGACACCGCTACCCCTCAGTGGACCCGTACATCAAGGACAACATGCCAGACCCCCGGCGAGTACTTCTTTATAACATGCCTGTCAAGAACAGATACCCTTCGCGGATGGGCAGCCCTTTCAATCCTTTTAAGGGGCCTTGAAAACATTATATTCTCTGGAACCGTTTCATGGTAGTGTAAAACGCCCCCCTCATTGACGCATTCCATTGCAGCTTCAAGGAAGTGGTGGGTGGTTCCAACATAACCCATTATGACCCGATCAGCGTCCAGTTCAGGGGCTATGAAACGGCAGTCACCCAGGTGTGGTTTCACGACCCCCTCAACCCTGTTGAGTTCTATATTGGATTTAAGGAATTCAAAAGAGTCAGGGTTTATCTCTATGGAGTGGACCCTCCCTGGGGTTGAGTGGACCGCCACCGGTATCGAGAAGTAGCCTATGCCTGCGAACATGTCAACAACGGTTTCACCGTCCTCCACAACTCCGGGTATTCTGGCCCTCTCATTTATGTTACCCCTTGACCACATGACCCTGGAAGGGTCTATCCTGAAAAGGCAGCCGTTTTCCCTGTGTATGGTCTCGGTGCATTCACCTGCAAGGACCCTTACGCGGGGCTTCCTCATAGGTCCACTTATCTCCTCAACAAGGAGAACACCCCTCACTCCAGGTATTTCAAGGAATCTTTCAGGGTCCTCAACATCCCTGTTTAGAACTATGATGTCCCCTATCCTCACCCATTTCATGTTTTCACTGCTATGGAGGGCTTTCTGAAAAATAAATCCATAAATGTTCTTCTTCATCCAAGTATTTAATGGCTTCTGTTGAAGGCAAAAAGGATAACTAGCATGAAATCCAACCCTTTATATATAAATTTGAGGGGTTTTTTTATGAGTAAGGTAAACCGTGATGAGATACTCAGCATCCTTGATGGATACAGCAGGGAAGACATAACAGTTGCAACCCTTGGCAGCCACACATCACTTCACATACTAAACGGTGCAAAACAGGAGGGTTTCAGAACCGCCGTGGTATGTGAAAAGGGCCGGGAGGTACCATACCAGCGGTTCAGGGTTGCAGATGAATTCATAATTGTTGATAAATTCAGTGACATTGTAAATGAAGATGTTCAGGACAGATTAAGATCCATGAACAGTATAATAGTCCCCCACGGATCATTCGTGGCCTATGCAGGCCTTGACCACATAGAAAACGACTTCTATGTTCCCATGTTCGGTAACAGGGATATCCTGAGATGGGAATCCGAACGCGACCTTGAGAGGAAGCTCATGAAGGAGGCTGGTATAAGGATACCCCTCAAGTACACTGACCCCGCTGAGATAGACAGGCCGGTGATGGTAAAGTTCCCAGGGGCCAGGGGCGGCCGGGGATACTTTGTGGCGTCCAGTACAGAGGAGTTCAATGATAAGATCGATTCAATGATTGAGAGGGGATGGATAACCGAGGACGATGTTGATGATGCCCACATTGAAGAGTATGTATCAGGTACAAACTTCTGTATCCACTACTTCTACTCAATCATGAACGATGAAGTGGAGCTCATGGGTATGGACAGCCGCTTCGAGTCAAACACCGACGGCCTTGTGAGGATCCCTGCAAGGGACCAGCTTGAGATAAAACTGGACCCATCATATGTTATAACAGGTAACCATCCCGTTGCAATGAGGGAATCACTGCTTCCACAAGCATTTGATATGGGCGACCGTATGGTTGAGGCGGCCAGTAAGATCGTGCCCCCTGGTATGAACGGTCCATTCTGCCTTCAGACCATGTGCACAGATAACCTCGAAATCGTTACATTCGAGATGAGTGCGCGTACAGATGGGGGAACAAATACCTTCATGCATGGATCCACCTACAGTTACCTCCTCCATGGAGAGGGGATGAGCATGGGGCGCCGTGTTGCAAGGGAGATAAAGGTGGCATCAGAGACAGACCGCCTAGCTGAAATCATAACATAGCCCCCACAACTTTATTCTGGATCCGGAAAATCCTGAAATGATAACCCCTTTAACCTTATTTTATTATAAAAAAATCGCAAAGTTTAATAAGGACCTCCAATTTATATAGGTACAGAACTTTTATGTCCTATGGACAGCCACTTACATCATAAAACACAATTAAGAACTGGAGCTGGTTTTTTATTATTTTTATTGAGGTGTATTTATGAAAGATGAAAAAACGCTGAAAGGCACCACAACTGTTGGCATAACATGCAAAGATGGAGTTGTTTTTGCCACAGAGAGAAGGGCCAGTATGGGTAACCTCATAGCCCACAAGGCCACAGACAAGATCTTTAAAATAGATGAACACATAGCAGCCACAATCGCGGGCTCAGTTGCAGATGCACAGAGCCTCATGAAATACCTCAAGGCAGAGGCCGCCCTTTACCGCATGAGAAACTCAGAAAGAATAAGCATAGAAGCTGCAGCTGCACTTGCAGCCAACATACTTCACTCATCACGTTTCTACCCATTCATTGTCCAGACACTCCTCGGTGGTGTTGATGAAACAGGTGCGAAGATATACTCCCTTGACCCCTCAGGGGGGATGATACCCGACAAATTTGTATCAACAGGTTCAGGTTCACCTGTGGCCTACGGTGTGCTCGAGGACAGGTACACCGATGAACTCTATGTTGATGAGGCGGTTGACATCGCCATAAGGGCCATAAAGTCAGCCATGGAGAGGGACACCTATTCAGGCAACGGCATCCTTGTGGCGACTGTCACAGAGGATGAGGGCTTCAGGATGCTCAGCCAAGAGGAAATCAAGAAAAGGATTGAAGACCTCAACTGATTTTTTTCCTGTTTTTTAATCTGCAGTAAACATTCTGTTTACTGTTGATCCCCTGTTTTTTGAAGTGATCTTATGGTTTCAGAGATGCTTGAAGAAATCAAAAGGACAATAATGCAGAGACTTCCTGAGAGGGTCCAGGTTGCAAAGGTGGAATTTGAGGGACCCGAGGTCGTCATTTACACCAAGAACCCCGAGATAATAACCGAGAACGGTAACCTCATAAGGGACATTGCAAAGGACATACGCAAGAGGATAATAATAAGGTCCGACCGGTCGGTCCTCATGGACCCTGAGGAGACCATAAGGAGGATCCATGAGATAGTACCCGATGAGGCGAAGATAACCAACATATCCTTTGACGATGTCACCTGCGAGGTCATCATCGAGGCAAGAAAACCAGGGCTCGTCATAGGTAAGTACGGGTCAACATCCAGGGAGATAGTTAAGAACACTGGATGGGCCCCCAAGATACTGAGAACCCCACCAATATCCTCTGAGATAATAGAAAGGATACGCAGAACCCTCAGGAAAAACAGTAAGGAAAGAAAGAAGATTCTGCAGCAGCTTGGAAATAGAATACACCAGAAACCAAAATATGAGAACGACTGGGCCCGCCTTACAGCCATGGGTGGCTTCAGGGAAGTGGGGAGATCCTGCCTCTACCTCCAGACCCCCAACAGCCGGGTACTCCTTGACTGTGGTGTGAACGTTGCCGGCGGGGATGACAGAAACTCCTACCCCTACCTCAATGTTCCTGAATTCACACTGGACAGCCTTGACGCGGTAATAATAACCCATGCACACCTTGACCATTCAGGATTCCTGCCCTATCTCTACCATTACGGATACGATGGGCCCGTGTACTGCACAGCCCCAACCAGGGACCTCATGACGCTCCTGCAGCTTGACCACATAGACATAGCCCACAGGGAGGATGAACCCCTTCCATTCAACGTTAAACACGTGAAGAAGAGCGTCAAACATACCATAACCCTGGATTACGGTGAGGTGACCGACATCGCACCTGATATACGGCTGACACTCCACAATGCAGGTCACATCCTGGGATCAGCAATGGCCCACCTCCACATAGGCGACGGCCAGCACAACATGGTCTACACCGGGGACTTCAAGTATGAACAGAGCAGACTCCTTGAACCAGCAGCCAGCAGGTTCCCGCGAATCGAAACCCTTGTGATGGAGAGCACCTATGGGGGACACGAGGACGTGCAGCCGCCAAGGACACGGGCAGAGAAGGAACTTGTGAAAACAATCTACTCCACCCTTAAGAGGGGTGGTAAGATACTCATACCTGTATTTGCGGTTGGAAGGGCTCAGGAACTTATGATAGTCCTTGAGGAGTACATAAGGACCGGTATAATAGATGAGGTTCCGGTATACATAGACGGTATGATCTGGGAGGCCAACGCCATCCACACGGCAAGACCCGAGTACCTCAGCAAGGACCTCCGGGACCAGATATTCCACATGGGCCACAACCCCTTCATCTCAGAGATCTTCCATAAGGTCAATGGTATGGATGAGCGCAGGGAGATCGTTGAGGGAGAGCCCTCAATAATCCTTTCAACATCCGGTATGCTTACAGGCGGGAACTCCCTGGAGTACTTCAAGTGGCTCTGCGAGGACCCAAAGAATTCCCTGGTATTTGTGGGTTACCAGGCCGAGGGCTCCCTTGGTAGGAGGATCCAGAAGGGGTGGAAGGAAATCCCCCTCAAGGATGAGGAGGACAAGATGCGGGTATACAATGTGAAGATGAACATAAAGACCATTGAGGGTTTCAGCGGTCACTCAGACAGAAGACAGCTCATGGAATACGTGAAGAGAATCTCACCCAAGCCTGAGAAGATACTCCTCTGTCATGGTGATAACTACAAGACCCTTGACCTTGCATCCAGCATCTACAGGACTTACCGCATCGAAACAAAAACGCCGCTGAACCTTGAAACGGTGCGTATACAGTGAGACTAACTATTTAGATGACCTTAAACTATTCTTTAGTGGTGATTGAATGGTAACCTATTCAGAATCCGGCGTGGACATAGACCTGGAGGAGCTGACCGTATCACGTTTAACCTCCCGGCTTAAGGACACACTCAGATACTGCGACGTTGTAAGCGGGGCCGGCCACTTCGCGGCCCTGGTCAGGATGGGTGATGTGGCCATAGCCATGAGTACCGACGGTGTCGGTAGCAAGATACTGGTCGCTGAGATGATGAACCGATACGACACCGTGGGAATTGACTGCATCGCAATGGTGGTCAACGATATACTCTGTGTGGGCGCAAGGCCAGCCGCACTCGTGGACTACCTTGCCGTTGAAGAACCCGACCCTGACGTTGCAGATGAGATAGGTAAGGGCCTTGCAAGGGGTGCTGAAATCGCACAGGTGGCCATAATAGGTGGTGAAACAGCATCACTTCCAGGTATAATCAGAAACCTTGACCTTGCAGCCACGGGGATCGGTTTCGTGGATGTGGACAGCATAATAACCGGGGAGAACGTGAGGGAGGGTGACGCTGTTATAGGCCTTGAAAGCAGCGGTATACACAGTAACGGCCTGAGCCTTGCCCGGAAGGTGTTCTTTGATGAACTGAAGCTATCAGTGGACGATGAAATGCCAGGCTCCAGTAAAACCGTGGGTGAGGAACTCCTTGAACCCACAAGGATTTACGTGGATCCCGTAATGAGGCTGCTTGAGTCAGGGGTGAGTGTCCATGGGCTTGCCCACATAACAGGAGGGGGCTTCGGAAACCTCAAGAGGCTCAACAGGGACGCCGGATACCATCTTGATTCCCTGCCAGAACCACAGGAGATATTCAGGACCATCCACGGAGCAGGAGTTGATATAACAGAGATGTACCGGGTTTTCAATATGGGTGTGGGTTTCTGTGCTGTTGTCAGCCAGGGGGACCTTGACGACGCCCTTGATGTCCTTGATGACGGCGCCCACCATATCGGTAACGTGACACCCAGGAAAGCTGAGGTTGCCCTTAAAACTTACACCGGTGAATCAATAAAACTTTAGGAGGACTCTTATGAGGATAAGTGCTGAAGAGGAAGTTAGAATCATAAAGGAAATACTCAACACCATGGATGTTCCAGAAGAGGTTTCAGATGTGGTGGCTGATGTTACGCTGGACGCTGACCTGAAGGGTTTCAGTTCACATGGAATCGGCCGTTTCCCCCAGTACGTTGAGGAGCTGCGCTGCGGGACAATAAAGCCCCACGGTGATATAACCATTGAAAGGGAAACCCCTTCAACGGCCCTGATAAACGGTAACCACATGTTCGGACACTTTGTTGCCTGCAGGGCAATGGAACTTGCAATTGAAAAGGCCAGGGATACCGGTGTCGGGCTTGTTGGTGTCCATGACTCCAACCACTTCGGTGTCGCCGGATACTACTCAGACATGGCGGTCATGAACGACATGATAGGGGTTGTGATAGCAAACACGGAGCCCGCCGTGGCACCCATAGGTGGCAAAATACCAATACTGGGAACAAACCCCCTTGCCATAGGAATCCCATCAAACAGGCACTATGTCTCGGTTGACATGGCAACCTCAGCATCTGCCAGGGGCAAACTCCTGGAGGCCGCCAGGAAGGGTGAGAGGATACCCGAAAACATAGCCCTGGACGCCGATGGAAACCCCACAACTGACCCTGAACTTGCCCTTAAGGGATCCATACTCCCCTTCGGTGGGCATAAGGGTTATGCGCTTTCATTCATGATAGAGATCCTGGCAGGTCCCCTTGTGGGGGCGGCCTTTGGGGCTGCGGTGCAGGGAACCGCAAACCCCCGGGAGATGTGCACCAAGGGTGACCTCATGATGGCCATAGACCCCTCAAAGATGGTCGACCTCCAGGAATTCAAATCCAGCGTTGATGAATTCATCGAGGAGGTTAAATCATCCGGTGAAGTCCTCATACCCGGTGACATCGAGGCCATGAACATAAAAAGGGGGCGTGAAGAGGGAATAGAAGTGGATGAAAAACTCCTTGAAAGGCTGAATGAAATATCAGATGAACTTGGACTGGACCTCCAGATTAAGGGGTTATGAAGTTGGATAGCAGCAGGGCTGTCTACGAGGGTATGAAGGAGGCGGGGATAGACTTTGCGGTCAGCGTCCCCTGTGTGAACCTCAGGTTCGTCCTTGAAATGGTGGACTCTGACCCGGGAATCAGACACGTGCCTGTTACACGTGAGGAGGAGGGCTTCGGTGTTGCAGCCGGCGCCTACATGGCCGGAAAGACCACAGCCATGCTGATGCAGAACTCTGGTCTCGGTAACTCCGTAAATGTCCTCGCATCACTCTACAGCCTCTACCATATACCCATAACCATGATTGTAAGTCACAGGGGCACCCGGGGCGAGTTCATGGAGGCCCAGGTCCCCATGGGAAGGGCCACAGCGGATATACTTGATATCCTCAAAATACCCTACAGTACCCCTGAAACACCCTCAGAGGCAAGGGAATCCATAGTGGAACTCACAGAACTTTCACTTGAAAAGAGGCACCCTGTGGCTGTCCTCCTTGAGGTTGCCTACTGGTGATACCATGCTCACAAGAATTGAGGCCATAGAAAGGATTGTGGAGGTCCTTGATGATGAAATCGTGGTATGCAACCTTGGTTTCCCATCAAGGGAGCTCTACAGTATCAAGGATTCGTCAAGGCATTTCTACATGCTTGGATCCATGGGTATGGCATCCTCCATTGGACTTGGTCTTGCCCTCTCCCAGAATAGAAGGGTTGTTGTACTTGATGGTGATGGATCCATCCTCATGAACCTGGGGGGACTGGTAACGGCCGCTGCCCAGTCACCAAGAAATCTAGTCATAGTCCTCCTGGACAACAGATGCTACGGGAGCACAGGTTCCCAGTGCACCTACGCAGATCTGGTAGACCTTGGGGATGTTGCCGGGTCAATGGGATTCAATGTTATCAGATTCCACAAGGAACTTGACTTTAAAAGGGCCCTCGAGGAGGACGGACCCGTGTTTGCCCATGTACCTGTAACTCCCGGAAATGCGGATGTCCCTGTCATAGATTTAAGTCCTGAGGAGATAATAGAGAGGTTCATGGATGAGGTGAGGTCCTAAGATCTCCTACCTGTGTATGTGGCGTAGAAACCATCTGTGTCGGCGTAAACCGTGTGGAAACCGAAATCTTCAGCTATTTTTATTGTCCTCTTTATATAGTCCCTTCCCCACGCGGTTATGGCCTCTGCACACTCCATTGAATACCACCTGAACCTTGAGTAACCGTAAACCCCGTACATGGTGTTTGCAAGCCTCTTGAGGGCCTCCTGCTGTACATTGAGTATCTTTCGCTCCATGGGGTCATCTGAGCGCTTCATCTCCCCCTTGATTCTGACCCTCTCAGAGAGTATCTCGCCTATAACCGACGGTACAAAACCCGGTGGGTCCTTACGGAACCTGTAACCGTATTCTGGTGCAACGTGGCAGTCACAATCCCCCTCATCGGTGAGTGTGTCTGGGGATATATTCTTTGAGATTATTATGCTGGGGTAGAGGCTGCGGAAGTCAAACTGGACTATGTTCTCATGGAGTCCCCTCTCAGGTTCCTTAACATATCCCCCAACGGCCCTGCGGCCCCTTCTCTTTGAGAACTCTGAGTGTGATGGCTTGTTTGGTACAAGTTCACCGTACTGGTGTGCCTTGCGTACAAGGAACCATTCGGCCTGCTGTCCGGTTGCCATGCGGGATATGTCAAATAGGGGCTGTCCAACTATACGGGTGAGCTCCATGTTGAGGGGGAGGATCTTCTCTGCGATCCGGTAGGTTGCAATGACATCATCAAGGGAGTACCTGAAAAGTTCATCCCTCAGCTCCTCCCGGTCCCAGTACTCCCAGAGTTTATCACCCGGGAGATCTATCTTCTCCTCCCCGAAGAGTTCCTGGTAGACCCTCTCAAGTGTGTAGCGGTCAAGGTTCATGTACCTCCTCATCACAGGGTAGAGGTCCACATGCACCGTCCCCCTTATGGCTGTTGCGTTTGCAAATCCCCTCCTCATGGTCTTTATCCTGGAGCCATCCCATCCAAGGTCAAGTTCCACTCCAAGGATCTCAGCCCTCCTTGATAGGTAGGGGAAGTCGAAGTTGTCGGAGTTGTAGCCCACCAGGATGTCGGGTTTTTTCTCCCTGACGATATCAGCGAATCTCTCGAGGATTGCCCCCTCATCATCAACCCTTTCAACGAAGTCCAGGTGCTCGCCCCTCGTTGATATTACCGATTCAACACCCATGTTGCCTGCAATGCCAACCATCACTATCTCATCATTTTCAGGGTCAGGCATCCCATGGGGGTTTCTCACCTCAATGTCAAAGCTGAGGATGTCCAGCTGAGGAAAGCCAGAATCGGATGTTTCTATCCCATCGGTTATCTCAATGATCCTCACATCATCTGATGTGACAGATGGTGCCGACTCCACCTCCACACCATTGAATTCTATCCCTGACATTGGCACGATTGACCTGTCAATTAGGTACCTCCTGTAGAAGGGGATGTCATGTTCCCTTATATCCGCAACGGATTCAAGGTTCCTTATCCTCTCCCTAAACTTCGGCACCTCCTGGGGGTGCCTGAATTCTATCCTTATAACCTCCACTGGTTTTCCAAGGTCCCTTCGCTCTGTGACCTCAAGTTTTTCCAGTTCCAGTTCAGCAAGGTCATTCATGCACCTATCCGTATCGGTGGGGATTGCGTAGATGTATGGCCTGAATGAACTGTCATATGCGATGATTGGCTCATTTCCTGACTTGTCCTTACCAAAGAGTCTGATGACCGGTATATCATCGACCGTTAGGTAGTCGATGTCAAGGAGCACCATGCTGTATCTTTCCATGGAGTTTACTCTGTTGTGTGAAGCTAATAAAATGTTCCAGGCAAAATGAAGGGGTTATTCGTTTTACTGTAATATTACGAAACAACCGGATGTGGCATGGTTCTGAATGTGTTCACTGTTTCTGCTCAGTATCTGATTCTCCAAGCCGGTAGGCCTCAAGGGCCGCATAGGCGAGCCCCAGGACCAGTGGCCCCACTATGAACCCTGCGACACCCCATAACACCGGGCCACCAAGGAAACCCACAAGGAATATCATGGGGTGTATATCAGCATACTTACCTGAGAGCTTTGGCCGAAGGTATATGTCGATTGTACTTAGGAATATCCCGAAGATGAGGACCAGAACTCCCCTGAGGACATTCCCTGTCACGAAGTCATAGATGGCAAGGGGGGTGTAGGCCGCCCATGGGCCTATAACGGGTATGAGCTGAAATATCCCTGTTATTATACCGAGGACTATCGCGTAGGGGTAGCCCAGGATATGAAAGCCAGCCCCCGCCATGATACCTATGAGGAGTGCCGTGAGGAAGTGGCCATAGAATATGCTCATGAGTACACGTTCTGTCTCAGAGGCCATCCTCCTCATGAATGGCCTGGCCTCAGAGGGTATGAGGCCCCTTATATATGAAAGGAGCCTTTCACCATCCCTTGCAAAGTAAAATGTTGATGAGAGGAATATGAAGAGCTGCAGGGCTATCATGGGGACAGACTGTATCACATCAATCACATAGTTGAGGGATCCGCTCAGTATGTCGGTTAGAACGCCCCTCAAGGCCCCTAAGGTGCCCCCTGAAGTCTGGAGCTGCCCCGGAATGTAGGGGATATCAAAGCCCCTTGCAAGGGTTATGAGCGAGGGGGTGGAGTTTATGAGTGAGTCCACGGTGAAAACCACTATACCAACAAGTGGCATTATAACAACGGCCATGGCTATGATTATGGAGACCGAGAGGTATGGTATCCTCTCATTTATCCTTAAAGCCACTGGCCTTACAATGTAGGCGAAGACAGCCCCAAGGAAGAGCATGGTCCAGATGGGATATATTACAATGGCCGATAGAAGTATCAGCGCAAGTACAAGGAATGAAGCAGATGTAATGGTACCCCTGAGCCTCTCTATCATGAAACCACCAAATTACCAGCTGATTCTCCGGCCGGCAGAGTCCCTTCTGTACCTGCCAAATTCACCGACAACCCTTAATTCATGGTCCCAGAGGACAGGGCCCTCGGCACAGACCCTCCACCCTGTCCCATCAACGCAGCACTGGCCGCAGATACCCACTGCACACTTCATGTATCTCTCAAGGGAAAACTGGGCTGGTATCCCCCTGTCATCAAGCACCTCCTTCACATGGAACATCATTGGCTCCGGGCCGCAGACAGCCGCCATGTCATATTCTCCGTCCATTTCAGAAAGGCGTTCATGTGCAAATCCCTGAAACCCGCAGGTTCCATCATCTGTACATGTATGGATATTAACACCTGCTCCCTCAAGTCTCTCTGTGAAGAGAAGCTCATCTGATGTCCTTGCAGCCACAACCGCGTCCACATTCATGCCCCGTGCCACAGCCTCCTCTGCAAGGGCTGCGAGGGGTGCCATGCCTATCCCGCCGCCCACAATGATCAGTTTTCTTCCCATGAGTTCAAAACCCCTGCCATAGGGTCCCCTGACTCCCATGAGGTCCCCCTCTTCCAGTTCATGGACCGCTGATGTGAATTCACCAACCCTCCTTATGGATATGCCGATTTCAGACCTTTTATGGTCAATGAGTGAGACTGACATTGGTTTCTCGTCGCTGAAATTCCAGACCATGACGAACTGCCCGGGCACTATTTCACGCGTTAAGTCCCAGTCAAATATGAATGTCTTGACGGTCTCAGATTCCTCAACTATCCCCTTAATTTCAAGAACCTCTGGAACATTTACCATGGAAATCACACCCCCTCATGGGCCAGGCCAACCATCTCATCAACCGATGAGAAGCCCTCCTCAATCATGAACCTCTCAAGGCCCCTGCATATCCTCATGAAGATCTCAGGACCATCATACATTATGGCTGTACCAACCTGCACGCCCACTGCACCTGCAAACAGGAATTCAACCGCATCCCTGAAGTCCCTGACGCCACCGGCACCAATTAGCGGGATCTCAACACTGCGGTAAACATCATAGACGCACCTTACAGCCACCGGTTTTATGGCGGGACCCGACATTCCCCCAAAGGCATTGGAAAGTACCGGTTTTGCTGTTTTTATATCGATCTTCATTCCGGGGCCAAGGGAGTTTATGAGGGTCAGGGCATCTGAACCCGCATCCTCGGCGCTTTTTGCTATCTCAACGATGTCTGTAACGTTTGGTGTGAGTTTGGTGGATACCGGCACGTCCACGGCGTCCTTTACAGCAGAGACCACCCTGAATGTCAGCCCTGCATCCTGTCCTATGGAAGCCCCGCAACCCGCCATGGCGTGGGGACAGGACACATTGAGTTCAATCATGTCCACGTATTCCTCCACGGAAGCCGCCACGCTGGCAAATTCCTCCGGTGAAGACCCGTAGACGGATGCTATGAGGGGCACATCATCATCCACCCCCCTGAGCTCCTCTTTAAATGCCTCAACCCCTGGATTTGAGAGACCTATGGCATTTATGATCCCACCGGTGACCTCGACCGTGGTGGGATTTTTATAGCCCTCATTGGGTTCCAGTGAAAATGATTTGGTTACAACGGCCCCTGCACCTGCACGGTAGACCCTGTTAAGGGATGACGCCATGCTCCCCATAACTCCCGCAGCAAGCATGGTCGGATTCCTGAGCTCAATATTACATATCCTGGTCCTCAGCATGAAAAACACCTTCTAAATATATTTATAGTCACCACCTATAGATGTACCCCTATGAAGTGTTATCTCACAGGCTGCGTTGCTGGTTTTGTTGCCTTCAGTGAAGATCTGGAAGTCATAGATTATGAAACTTTCCCGCTGGATGAGGTGGCCAGCAGGCTCAAAGAATCATAGATGGGTGGTATCACACCTGAGGAGAGGAGGATACTTGAAAGGCTCCTTGATGAATACCATGAGGTTGTCGTTGAGGCTGAGCCATCACCTGCATACTCTGAATTTGGTAAAATCAGGTTTGAAATGCCATCAGCTGCCGGAGTCCATCTGAGGGAGAACCTCGATGAGATACTGGAATCAATCACTGATATACCCCCATCCAGGTTCATACACAGCGCCCTCATCTCAGCAACCCGGGAAAAACTGAGGGAATCCCTCAGGGAATCCGACAGGTTCCTCATACAGGCCATAAATGCCCTTGATGAACTGGACGAGGAGATCGGGAAACTGATAGAGAGGCTGAGGGAGTGGTATTCCCTTCACTTCCCGGAACTGGATGGTGTGAGGAGCCATGAGCAGTACGTTGAGCTGGTTGCCAGATACGGTGACAGGGAGAGGATACTTGAAAATTTCAGGATGGATGTGGATGAAAGTATAGGCTCGGATATCAGCAGCGAGGACCTCCATATCTTCATGGACCTTGCAGAGAATATCAGGAGACTTCAGAGGCTGAGGCAGGACACCGAGAGGTACATTGACCTCAAAATGGAGAAGCTCGCCCCCAACCTCAGGGCACTTGCAGGTGCGAATGTTGGGGCAAGGCTTATTGCACATGCCGGTGGCCTGAGGGAACTTGTCATGCTGCCCTCATCCACTGTACAGGTCCTTGGGGCTGAGAAGGCCCTCTTCAGGCACCTTAAATCAAATGCCAGGCCACCAAAGCATGGTGTGATCTTTCAGCATCCCTCCATACGGTCATCACCATGGTGGATAAGGGGCAGGGTTGCAAGGCTTCTTGCCGGTAAAATAGTAATTGCAGTGAGAAAGGATGTTTTCAGCGGGGAATTCGATCCAGAGATCATTGAAAGTTTCAATGAGAGATTCGAATTCATAAAAAATAAAAACAAGAAACCTCCCGTCAAAAAGAAGAGGTTCAAGAGGAAAAGATAACCAGAGTGGAGGTGTATCCATTGAAACGTGTTAAGGGTCTTGATGGTGTTTTTATGATGAATGACTCGCTCCTCACAGTAAACCCCAACCCTGGTGTGAGGGTATATGGGGAGAAGCTCATGGAATGGGGTGGCAGGGAGTACCGTGTCTGGGATCCCAGGCGATCCAAACTTGCCGCTGCCATTCACAACGGCCTCAGAGGCTTAAGTCTCAAATCCGGTTACCGGGTACTGTATCTTGGAGCTTCAGCCGGAACAACAGCCTCACACATCTCTGATATTGTGACAGACGGCAGGGTATACTGCGTTGAATTTTCACCAAGGATGATGAGGGAGCTTCTGGAGGTGTGCGGTTCCCGTATGAACATGTTGCCGCTTCTCGAGGACGCCTCAAGACCCAGAGATTACCTCAGGATGGTTGAGGCTGCTGACCTTGTCTACTGTGACATTGCACAGCCAGACCAGACCCGGTTGTTCACCGAGAATATGGAATATTTCCTGAGGGATAATGGTTACGGTCTCATAATGATAAAGGCCAGGAGCATAGATGTTACAAGGAGCCCCCGTAAGGTCTTTCGTGAGGAGGTCAGGAAACTCAGGGACTCAGATTTCCAGGTGATGGATCAGGTGGGCCTTAATCCCTACGAGAAGGACCATATGGCGGTTCTTGTTAAAAGAAGTGATTGAAATTCATATGATTTTTTAACAGATTTTTAGTAAAAAAGGTATATATTGGGTTAGTTACATAATTTTAATCCCAACTGAAGGCCATAATTTCACCTCCGGGTTATTGTTGCAACACAATAACCTGGAGTGAATAACTTCATTTTCTGATTAATGCTGAAATGGAATCCTCCAGGAGTATTTTCCATCAGATTCATCAGGGTCTAGACTTCATTCCTTCTCTTCAAGTTTCACTGCAATTTCATCAACTATGAGGGATGCAAGGTCATCCTTGCTCATTACAGGAAGTTCCACTGCCTTATCTGAGACTATGATGGCCCTGTTACTGTCTGAGCCGAAGCCCTCAACTGAAACATCATTTGCAACGACGATATCCACACCAGCCTCCTGCATCTGCTTCTCTGCAGATCTGATAAGTTCCTCCCTGGGGACATCGTACTCGGCCTTGAATCCAACAATAAGTGCATCAGGGTTAAGTTCTCTTGCAATTTTTATGATCTTGGGGTTTGGTTTCAGTGTGAGTGTAAGCTCACCATCTGAGGATATCTTCCTACCTGTGTAGGTGGGTTTGAAGTCAGCGACTGCTGCAGCCGATACAAATACATCATGTTCACCTATAAGTTCCCTGACTGCGGATGCCATGGAATCCGCTGTCTCAGCCCCTACAACGGTGAACTGCTGGGGGATATCCACCGAGACTACACCCGCCAGGAGTGTAACGTCGGCACCCTCAATGTATGCCCTTCGTGCAACCGCAAGGCCCATCTTACCTGAACTCCTGTTTGTAATGCCCCTCACTGGATCGATTGGCTCATATGTTCCGCCAAGGCTTATGAGGAACCTTTTACCCCTCAAACTCTGCTTGGAGGTCTGCCTCATTGCCTCAAGTACTATCGTGTTGATGTCCGGAAACTTTGCCTTCCCCTCATCCATGCGGGGCTCAACAAAGACAACCCCCTCCTCCCTCAGCCTTTGTATGTTCCCCTCTGCGGCGGCATACATGGCCTCATGCATGGATGGGACCATAACTATGGGGGTTCCCATCCCCGATGCCGTAAGGAGAAGGGAGGATATGGGGTTGTCGGCCAGCTTAAAGGCAAGCTTACCTATGATGTTGGCCGTTGCAGGGGCCACAAGGATGAGGTCTGAGTCGGCGTACTTAACGTGCTCTATCTCCCCTGTAAGTTCAAGGATGGGTTTGCTTCCTGTGGCAAATTCCATAGCATAGGGGTGTATTATCCTGCAGGCGTCCTCACTCATGAAACATCTGACACTGGCACCCTGCCTTCTCAGTTCCCTTGCGAGTTTAACTGCCTCAATGGCGGCAACACTTCCTGTAACGCAAAGTACGATCTCCATTTCATCCCCATCATGTGTCATCTATAACAACAACCGTTTTCTCGCCGGTCAGCATTTCAATTATCTCGTTGAGGGTTTCAAGTTTTCCTGGAACTCTCCTTGCATCCTCCCGCATAACCCTGATCTTGAAGCGTTCCTCGCCGTCCTTTCCAAATACTATGTTGATACCTGAAATCCTTGCTGGTGCAAGTACATCCTCTGCAACTGATTTGAGGTCAGAGTTCTCACCAACCACCCTCACCTTCTTGCCCAGGGCCCTTGATATTGCCCTTACGATTTTACCGCCCTTGCCTATCAATTTTCCGACCTCATCAGGCTCCGTTATGATTATAACTATTCCATCAAGATCTATGGCCCTTTTAAATCCAAGTTTTCCCTCTCCAATCCTGTATAGAACCTTTGATATCTCCAGTTCAGTCTGAGTTACCTCCCCTGTTTTAAGTTTATTTTCACAGCCCTGACATAAAATTCCGCTTTTAAGACAGACATCGCATATTGGCAATACCATTCCTTCTTCCTCCTTTTCTTTAGTGATTACCGTGGTTATCGCAAGCAAGGCCACACCTGTAAATCCCGGTTTAAAAACCCAGCACAGTCTTTAAACCTCTGGAGATAAAATAAAAAGAGCCCATTTAGTTATCACTGCAGTGACCCTTATAATTTAATAATATTTTGATAAATATAAATTTATAGTTTTGGTGTATCCCTAAAGAAAGGAGAGTGGAGTTAAATAAATCTGAAGCTGTTCACGATGAGGTCGAAGTTCTTCCTTTCAGCATCGAACCTCTCAGCCGGGGCTGTGCAGAGTATCACATAGACCCTTCTGTTGTTCTGTATCCAGATGGCCCTCTGCTTCTTCTGTGCCCCATCAAGGACAAGGTAAACATTCTCTATTGCCTGGTAACCACCTATGGTCGTGTTTGACTCTGAGACCCTCCTGTAACTGGAGTTGGTGAACAGTGCATCGTAATTGTCCCTGTACATATCATAGAGGTTACCCTTAAGCTCCCTTGACTGGATCACAACTGAGACCTGTGCAAGTCCAGATGAATCAACTGATGCCGGGTCCCCAACGGCTGCGACTGTTTCGTTTGCCAGTGAGTTGGCTGTCACCCAGCTGGATGGGTACTCAAATGAAATATTGTTTCCTGAGAACCTTTTGGTCTGGTTCTCTGAGTTACTGTCAGGTGATGTGCATCCTGACACAGCAACTACCATTATTATGAAAAGAATGAGCCAGTGTTTCCTCATGCAATTTCCTCACTCTCATGGTGATGATGGTGGATTCTGACCGCCACCGGTCCCCTGATTATCGGGGGTTGTTGGAGTGGTAGGTGTTGAAGGCTTTTCTGGTGTTGTTGGAGTGGTGGGTGTTGTGTTGGTGGGGGTCCTGTTTGTGGTGTAGGTTACGGTCACATTTTTGAGGGTGTTGTTGAAGGATGGGAATGCCGTTTCATTCACGGTAACAGTACCTGTAGCAGGGGTTTCCTCCTTCAGGTTCATGAAGTACAGCCCAAATCCCGTTCCAAAGAAGAATGCCGCCACAATTATTATGGCACCTATGAGCGACAGATTCGGACCCCTCTTTCCCTTAACCTCCTCTGTCTTGACGTACCTTCTGACGAGTTCCTCCCTCTCCTCTTCCTCCTTCCTTTTCCTTGATTCCTCCACCCAGTGGTCGAGGGGTTTTTCAGGGGTTTTCTGTCCCTGAAGTCGCCTTATATTTTCAACTGCCTCAATTGTTTCAAGTTCCTTCGTGTACTGTTCCTTCAGTTCAGTGTATTCCTTCCTTGAAATATTACCCTCTTCAAGGTCCCTTTCAAGTTTCTTGAGCTGTCTCAGGAGGATTTTCTTATCCTGACTAATCATAATCATCTCCTGATAAATCAATGATAATCAACTGGATCTATATTGAACAGCCGGGTATATATAATTTATAGGGTATGGAATATAAAATCCATGGATACCCCATTAAAAGAAAAAGTAAGTTTATACTGAAGTCCCCTGGTGCTCCATAAGGGTGAGGTCCCTGAAAAACCAAAATAACTATTCATAAACAGTTCCCTCCGGATAGGAACCCAGAATCTTAAAGAAAGGTGTTCTATCAGCTATACAATCAAGCACATCCATTATGACGGCATCCTTCCTGTGCCCCTCAAAGTCTATGAAGAATATGTACTTGCCAAGCCCCCTCTTGGAGGGTCTGGACTCTATCTTCGTGAGGTTCACATCATGCTCTGCAAAGAATCCCAGAACCTCATAAAGCCCCCCGGGCCTGTCCTCTGCCAGAGCAAAAACTATGGAGGTCTTATCCCTCCCTGTTGGCTCATGATCCTTTTCTGAGAGGACTATGAACCTTGTGAAGTTGGGGTCAAAGTCCTGTATGTCCTCTGCGATCACATCAAGGCCATATATATCCGCTGCCCTCAGGGTCCCTATCGCCGCAAGTTCCCGTCTCCCCACTATCGTCCTGGCTGCTGCTGCTGTGCTGGGTGCTGAATGTGTTGTGACACCCAGCTTCTCCAGGAACCTCCGGCACTGTGCAAGGGACTGGGGGTGTGAGTAAACCTCCCTGACCTCCCCCAGGGATACGCCACTGTTGACAAGGAGGTTATGCCTCACCCTCAGTATTATCTCCCTCTCTATGCACAGATCATATTCCCATGCCAGAAGGTCAAGTGTTACCCCAACCGGCCCTTCAATTGAGTTTTCAATGGGGACAACCCCCCGTGAAGCCTTACCTGATGCCACCGCCCCCAGAACCTCAAGTATGGAGTCAAAGGCCAGGAGTTTCTCACCAATATGGAGTGCAGCCTCCTCGGTGAAGGTCCCCTCAGGCCCAAGGTAGGCTATGGATCCCCCTGCCATCAGTAGAGGCCCCCCTCCAGGTAATTGTTTATTCTGTCTGTTGTTGCCTGGTAGAATCGCCTCACCGTGGCCTTACCGTCCCTGTAATCTGCGAGGGTCGCTGAGACACCGAGATGTACAAGGTGCCTTATGAATTCCTCGGCTGTCTCCCTGTCCTCCACATCGATGATCGTGTCCTCGTAGGCGGACTCGCCGCCGGCTATGGCCTTTATCCTCTCAAGCATGGGGTATATTATCGCCTCTCCAAGTCGGTGAGCCCTTTCAAGGGTTTCATCATCTGACTCATCCAGTTCATAGGCCTGGAACCCCTCCCTTATAACCCTGCTGAAGAAGAAGGGCCTCCCAAAGTCAAAGGGGTAGCTGAAGGCATATGCAAGTTCCCGTGCATGTGCCTGGGATGATGTGTACTTCAGGGGTGGTAAATCCATGGAGGGGTCCTTCATAACAACCCCCTCCCTTCCCTCCTTTCCCAGGGTTCTTATTATGTCTGCAACCTCCTCTGCAGCATCCTCGACAGGGTAAATTCCAAATAAACGTACGGGTGGAAGACCATAGGATTCAAGAATGTCCCTCTTCTCTTTTATTGGGAGGGGTCTGTTGGTGTTCTTCTCCCTGAGGTCAAAGACCCTGAAACCCAGCGGACCCACCTCAGGGTAGTCCTGTGAAACATAGGGGTTGTCCCTTCCAACCATCTCACCGCATACAACAAGTTCCCCGTGGTCAGAGAAGAACCTGTCAAGGTCCATGAGTTCCAGTGCCTTCCGGGTTGTGAATGGACATACATGACCTCCGCGTGTGAGCGCAACCGTATCACCTGATGAAAGGCGTGTTATGCGGACATTGTAGCCGTTCATCTTCTCCTCCACTGCAACTCTGTCCCTGAAGTGTTCCATCAGGGTGGGGGAGAGTAGAAGTGTTCTCCTGATCTTCGGGAACCCCCGGATAACCTCAACCTCATCTCCAGTGTAGATAACCGTGCCTGCCTCAAGGTCCATGAGGGACTTTTTGAAAAGTAGGGCATTCATACCGCCCTCCTCAATGACCCTGATGGCGCCCCTGTCCAGTCCATCCTTCAGCCTTGGAGAGGGAATTCCTGTTTTCTCTGTGATCTCACAGAAAGGAATGTCTGTATTCATCAGATTCACGCTGATCATTCAGTAAACATGTATCTTGAGTTTATTCATGAAAAAAATAAGGAATTAGAAGACACCCTCTATCTCAACTATGAGGTCAAGGATGTCCGTCTTTGTCACTATACCCTCGAGTTCCCCGTCCACAACAGGGAAACCGCCGTAACCTGTCTCCATCATCATTGATGCAAGATCCGTTACCTGCGTGTCTGCCTCGACAGTCCTGACGTTCTGTTTCATTATATCCTCAACCAGAAGGTTTCTTATCCTTGATGATTTGTGTTTATCCGGGACGACCTTCCTGAAGTTTATAACTGCGCGTGTCATGTCCTTTGCGGTGAGTATACCTGCGAGTTCCCCTCCATCCATGACCAGAAGCCGTCCTATACCCGCATCAATCATCATCCTCCTTGCATGGACAGCCCTCTCCTGGGGGGATACTGTTATCATCTCTGTGCTCATCACATCGCCTGCGGTGTACCTCTCATAGGCCCTTCCCCTGCATATATCAAGGAGGTCTGATTTGGTCACGATTCCCAGTATCTCATCATCAAGGATAACAGGCAGGCTTCCTATGTTGTTCTCGAGCATGATACTTGCCGCGTTTCCTGCATCCATGTCTGGATCCGCGGTTATGAGTTCCCCTGTCATGACCGTTGAGACATGGAAGTGGGATGGGGCCATGTTTCCGTACCTTGATGATCCCAGTTTTATGGCTATATCCTTCTCGGTGACTATCCCCACAAGTTCCCTCTCATTTTCACTGTTTGTGTTGATGACAAGGAGCCTTGATACGTTTTTCTTACCCATTAATCGAAGGGCGTCGCAGACGTTCTGGTCCTTATCGATGCAGACCGGATCCTCTGACATTATATTCTTAATTATCATACTCTCCACCTACTGTATCCCGCTTATTATATCTGTTTTTGTTATTATTCCCACCAGTTCCTCATCCTCAACAACTGGCAGTCCGCTTATGCCGTTATCAAGCATCACTGACGCCGCCTCCGATGCATCGGCTGATGGTTCGACCGTTATGACGTCCTCAGTCATTATATCCCCTGCAGTTAACATTGCGATTGTCCTGGCCCTCCTCTTCTCCTCGGATGCACGGCTTATGAAGTAGACCCTTTCAACCGGTATGCCCCTCTCAGGGTCCTCGAATGTTGCAAATGAGAGATTCTCAGAGGTTATTATTCCCTCAACGGCCCCGTTTCCTGTTACGATAACCCTTGATATGCCGTTCTCCTCCATGACATCTATAACATGGGCCAGTGTATGATTGGCTGTCACCGTTTTAACATCCCGGGTCATTAAATCCTCAACCTTCCATCTGCCGGCGCACCTGTCCTTGAAGAATCTGAGAAGGTCCCTCTTGGTTATGATGCCTGCAAGTTCCTCTCCATCCATCACAAGGAGTGAGCCTATTTTCTTCTTGAGCATCAGGTCGGCGGCTTCCCTTGGAGTGGCATTGATATCCACGCTTATGGGGTTCTCGTTCATCACCCTTCTTATTGAGATCTTATCTATTGGTCTCCTCTTCCATGCTGGTCCATTGATTCTCAGTTTCCTTGTTATGTCTGTCTCTGTGACGATACCTGCTGGTTTCCCCCCGGAGTCCACGACGACTACCCTGCTTATCCCGTGCCTTAGCATGAGGTTCCTGGCGTATGCAACCTGCTGTGTGTCTTCCATGACAAAGACTTCATCTGTCATTATACTTCCAACGTTCATGGGACCACCTAACCTGTTATTGCCCTCAGAAGGTCGCTCTCTGTTATGATTCCCCGGAGGTTTCCATAGTCCACCACCGGCAGACCACCAATTCCATGTTTCTCCATGATCTCACAGACCTCTCCAAGGGTTGTTGTTGATGTGACGGTGCAGACCTCCCTTTCCATTATTTCGGTGACAGGTGTGGAGAGAACCTCCTCGGCACTGTTGGTTTTCATTGAGTTGAATGCCTGGTTCCTTCCAAGGAACTCGAGTATATCGGTGGAGGTAACAATTCCAACCAGTTTCTCATCCTCTGGGTGGGGGGTTCTTCGCTCCTCACCAATAACTGGTATTCTCCTGAGCCTGTTTCTTACCATTATTTTGGAGGCGCCCTCTATCGGTGTTCCCGGTGTTGTTGTTATAACATCAGCTGTCATGTGATCCTCAGTGACCTCATCAATGAATACCCCTGCCATGAGGAGCACAAAGTCCCTCTCGGATACTATACCTGCTATCCTCCCCTCATCATCCACAACCGGCAGGGCGCCGACACTGTTTTCAAGCATCATGGTCACCGCATCTGATATGGAGTCCCTGGTGGTTATTTGGATGACATCACGTGTCATTATACTCTTAACCGGTTCGTTGACTGCTGCGAGGAAGTTATCATCATACTTGTTATCCAGGATCTTGAATTTATCTCCCCCTCCTAAAAAGTCCAGGATGTCCATGGCCGTTACTATCCCCTGGAGCTTCCCTGTTCCGGGGTTTGTTATGGGAAGCCTCCTGAATTTGTTCTTAACCATTATCTCCGCTGCTTCCTTGATGGTGGCTGTCTGTGGTATGGAAATTACTTCCTTCCCGGCGATTGTCATGACATCGCCTTCATGGTCGAAGTTTCTGCTCTCGAATTCAATGGGACCACGGTCCCTAGACTTTACCAGGTTTATGGTGTCTTTTTTTCTCATTTACACACCTCTCTGGGAGATATACTTACATGAAGTAAGTATCGTTATTACCCAAACTAACATTTTTAATAAAAATTAATTTCTCGTTGATGGGACTTTCAGGTTTCATCAAGCCACCATTTCACTTGATATAAGCTTCCAGGACGTCCTCCCTGGACACTATACCCAGAAGATCGGCTTCCTTCACCATGCTGGGGTCCCTCTTCACAAATACCGGGTTTTCAACCACGGGGATCCTTCCAATATCCTTCTCCAGCATGAGAGAGGCAGCCTTTTCAGAAGGAGTATCCGGTGTTATGGCAACAGGTGGTGTCTTCATTATCTTCTCAACCGCCACGGATTTCACTTCACCTGATTCCCTGTGTATCCTTGCATGACCGTACCTCAGAAGGTCCTTCCTGGTTATGATACCTATCATTTTACCCTTCTTCATCACAGGAAGACCTGAAAACCCTGATTCATCCATAAGATCCCATACAGCTGAAAGCTGATCGCTGTGCTCACATGTAACAGGGTCTGGGGACATTATCTCACTTACAGGGCTTCTGACCGGCTCATAGCCATTTTCAAGGAAGCCTGATATGAGGTCTATGGCGCTCAGTATTCCCACAAGCTTCATGCTGTCGGTTGACTCAACAACAGGTGCCTGTATCTCACCGGCCTTTAAAAGGTCAGATGCTGCCTTCATCGCATCCATCTCAGGGGTCAGGATAACCTTTGGTTTCTCCATTATACCCCTTGCCTCAAGATTTGACTTGGTTGCTGTGATGTTGAGCACATCACCCCTTGTTATAAGACCCCTCAGTTTCTCTCCCTCAACCACAGGGACACATCTGAAATCTTCATCCCTTAGAATGGATCTTACTCTAGTGGCGGCAGTTTCAAGTGAGACTGAGACGGGATTTAAAGTCATTACGTCTCTTACAAACAAATCATTCACCCTCTAGGTCCTCTTTACACTCCTCGCATATGTACCTACCATCGTACTCCTCAAGGTACTCCTCATAGTTACCGCAGACCTCGCACACACCGGGGACGGACCTCTCATTCTCAGGCGTCAGTGCCCTGTTCTCCTCAATCCTTGCATTCTCAACAAGGATCTCGGTGAGTTCAGGGGCGACCATCATGACATCAGAGGATGTCAGTATCCCCACAAGTGCACCGTCCTTAACCACAGGGAGCCTCCTTATACTGTTCTTTGCCATCAGCCTTGCAGCGTCACTGAGTTCCCTTTCAGGTTCTATGCTTATGAGGTTACGGCTCATTACCTCGCCAATTGTAACCTTGCTGGCAGCCAGGTCCTTGGAAACCACCTTCCTTATGATGTCACTCTCTGTGATGAGTCCTTCAGGTTCGGAGTTGCTCTTCACAATGATGCTTCCGACCTTCTTTTCTGTCATTATTGATGCTGCTTCTGCAACGCTGATGCCAGGGTCTGCTGTTATAACATTCGATGTCATGGCATCATGGACTGTAACCTTTGTTTCCATTTCCATCTGACAACCTCCTACCTAAGGCCAAGGGCCCTATGCATCTGTGGTATAACGTAAATATCCATATACTTTCCGGCTTCCTGAGACATTTCCAGCAGGCGAGGAGTGTACAGAGCCCACTGTTCAGGGGGACTGCAGGGCTGTATAACCATTGAAAGTTTTTCAGGGTCATCAACGCCTTCACGGAGCCGCATGGCCAGGGCCCCGATGTATTCAGCCCCCGTTGTGGGCATCACAACCACCTTACAATATGTATTTACACCTTTTGATATTAATATGTTTATGACTTGAATCTCCCGATCAATGAGGTCATCTGGCCCGGATATATCGGATTCTGTAATATTATGGTTGGAATCACCTGAAAAATGTTCAGATGTTTTAATATCCACCGATGCGTAATCAAAGAGGTGGGATACCCTCCGGGCACTGGCCGGGAGAGAGCCGTTGGTTTCAAGGAGAGCGCTCCAGGGGGAATCCTCAAGGAATTCCCTGATAAAGTCAGGGTAAAGAAGCGGTTCGCCACCTGTGATGCTCAGTGAATGAAAATCGGGTGTCATGAGGTTTTCAACCATCCCCAGAAGCTGGTTTGCTGAGATTTCCTCCCCACATGATGGGTCCCTGCTCTCAGGGGTGTCACAGTAGCTGCAGTTAAGGTTGCAGCCGGCGAACCGTATGAAAATCTGCCTCTTCCCTATAAGGAGGCCCTCACCCTGGATGCTGCTGAAGACCTCCATAATGGGTGCCCTCATATGGATCACCGGGATATGGTGTAGATGGCCCCCTGTCCTATTCCCTCATTTACGCAGACCTCAACCGAGGATATATCGTACTTTCTGCCAAGCTCCTTAAAGAGGGTGGAGGCAAAGTAACGTGAAAGTTCCTCTGCAGAGCTGGATTCCAGGTCAAGGAGGCAGCAGTCCTCCTCGGGGATGCTGTACTCCTTACCACTGATCTCAAATTTGATGTTTCCACTTGTTGATGAGAAATTTATGAGCGGGCTTCTGAGTGGTATGAGGAGTTTATGGTCAAATCTGCTGCATAGTTCTCTGACCACTG
The DNA here is from genome assembly GCF_022014235.1 of Methanothermobacter sp. K4. Lineage (NCBI taxonomy): Archaea > Methanobacteriati > Methanobacteriota > Methanobacteria > Methanobacteriales > Methanobacteriaceae > Methanothermobacter > Methanothermobacter sp. K4. The sequence continues at coordinate 474,532 of NZ_JAKLTD010000001.1, read as the reverse complement.
CCTTAACATCCTTGAAGTCAGCCACGAACCCGTGCCTGCCACTCCTTTTCCCCTCAACCTTCACGTCAACTATGTATGAATGTCCATGTATGCATCCACATGACTCGTGTTCAGGTATCATGTGGGCCGCTGAAAACCTTAAATTGGCGTGTATCCCGTTGATAACTATTTTCATGTTAACCACATCTAACTAATCAGAGTTTTCTGCCCCCTCAGAAAATCCGGGTTTTGCATATGTCCTCCTCGATGGAGCCAATCTCATGTATGTATGCCATGGCAACGTTCTCTGCTATCTGTACCACACCATCCATTCCAAGTTCAGGCCTCTCATCCAGGAGCCCCACGGTATCCACATCATCTGGTGTGCCCTTCTCATGGATGTTCACACCCAGGTGTATCTTCATGCTGGATACCGAGGCGGTTGCTATGGAAACAGTTAACTTGGATGATCCTACGTAGAGGTCATCACCCTCCCTCCGGATCTCGAATCCATGAGCCCGAAGTTCCTCCATGAGGAGCATGACCAGGATCCTCTGCCTGTGATAGGATAAACGCAGACTTGATGGCTGTTCATCAAAGTGTTCAACAATGAAGTGAAGGACATTCTCAGACTTTATCTCAAGGTCAACGTCCTCGTAGTCCACGATGTTCTTCACATCCATTGGGCCTATCCAGGTTATTATGCTCGAACCCTTTATTCCCAGTTCACTGAGGGCCCATGCAGGTTCTATCTGGCTTCCATCATACAGGATAGGGTCCTCAAGGTGCTCATATATCATTCAATCACCATCTATACTATTTGGAGGTGGTCCTATAAGTAGGATTTGAGTCACATGAAGAGACCCATAACAGAGATCCCCCAGGGAAGTGACCCCATGTTTGAGCCCCTGATGTGATTGAAATCAGTCAATAACCAGTAGCTCCCTGTAACCGGTTCTCTCATCCATCACCCTTTTCAGTTTACCATGATATGGTATCACGGCAAGCTCGACTGTTGTCCTTATCCTGCAGTAGCCCTTGAGGTGTCCGCCAAGTACCCTTCCAGAGGAATCAGCCACTGCAATGTGGATGTGGACGCCATCACCTGTGATTGTCCCCTGAAGGGATATTATCTCAAGGGGGCCCTCAACCGTAAGGATGCTCTCATTCGCGGTCCTTATCCTCACACCATGGAGGCTACCTATACCTGCTACAACGACACCTTCAACATCAAGGGCCTCCATCTCAGCCATGAGATCCATGCCAGGCTCAAGTCTCAGGATAATCATATTAAATTATTTAGAGATCAGCCCTCATTTAATTATCATGAAAAATCCAGATAACCGGGAAGAGATAAAGCCCCATGATACCTCCAGAAGAATATGAAAAGCTTTATAGTTCCATCATGCATTTAATTTACCTATGAAAGCCCGAATCCGTGACTTCATACACACCTCTGATGATCTATTCTTTGCTGTTACATCATATGTTCATCCAGAAGACAGGATATTATCGTTTTTGCGATACATACCAGACAGTGAAGGTGAAAGGTCCCTGAATTCGGCAAGATACTCAAAGGTGAATTCTGAGCTGGCATACACCTTCCTTGAGGAGAACCACCCCGCCTACCTCCACCACTACGAGGAACTCGGTGTCCTCATGATGGGCGTCCCCCATGAAAGGGTGGATAACATACTGAAACCGGAAAAGCGCCTTATGGATATAATGGAATCCCCAACCGATCAGCTGCTGGCCAGGGTTGTGATGATTGCCAATACGTTGCATGATGCTGCAGGGATCCCCTACAGTTCCATGGGGGTTTCAGGTTCAGTGCTCCCCGGATTGTATGACCCCCTGAACTCCGATATAGACTTTGTGGTTTACGGTTTGAGGAACCACCGGAGGGCCATGGAAGCCTTCGGTGAGCTTAAGGGTGACCCTGAGAGTCCGCTGAATGGACTGGATGAGGAACAGCTCATGAAGGTCTACAGGAAAAGGATAACCGATGATACGCTCTCCTTCAGGGAGTTCTGCTGGTATGAAATGAGAAAGAATAACAGAGGAATAATCAATGGAACACTATTCGATATCCTCGCTGCAAGGGACTGGAGTGAAATTCAGGGCTCATGGGCCGATACAACCTATGAGGACTGCGGCAGGGTGACCGTCGAGTGCACGGTATCTGATGCTATCGAGGCCTTTGACAACCCTGCAAGGTACCTTGTGGAGGATGTCCGTGTACTTGAGGGGCCCGAAGCCGAAATCACTGAGGTTGTGTCCTTCACCCACACCTATGCGGGGCAGGCCAGGGAGGGTGAAAGGATAATCGCAAGGGGTAAGCTTGAAAGGTTCAGTGGAAGGGAAAACGGATACCGGGTTGTTGTGGGAACAACAAGGGAGGCCGAGGACGAGTTCATCAAGCTGAAGGATCTCAGATTATAAGGTAAAAAATAAAGAGATTATTTATTAGGCTGTGGTGAACGCTGATCTGAAGTCCGCTGCCATCATGTTACCTGTGCTGGTCTTAACAGCAGCCCATGGAACAGTGATGATGTACTTTGTGCGGGCACTCCAGCTACCAACGGGTTTTATGTAGAGCCTGTTACCACTGATCCTCTTACTGATGGACTTCAGCCTTCCAGTGGATGTTTTAACCGTTATCTTACTGTAGGCTGGCCCTGCAATTATGCTGTTACTGAAGGTTATAACAATGGTCCTGGTCCTTGAAACCCCTGTCGCACCATTTCTCGGGTCAATGTAGGTTACAGCAATGGCAGATGTGAATGAAGAACTGAAATCAGATGCGAGGGTAACCCCATTGACCGTTTTAACTGAGTTCCTGGGCACGGTAATTATATACCTGACTCCCGGACTCCAGCTACCAACGGGTTTTATGTAGAGCCTGTTACCACTTGTACTCTTCTCGATTTTCTTGGATACACCACTGGACGTTCTGACAGTTATGTTACCATAGGCACTGCCGGCGAGGATATTCTCACTGAAGGTTATAACAATCCTCTTGGTTGATGAAACTGAAAGGGCGCCATTGGCTGGATCAACTGAGAGGACACTTAATGGTTTGAAGACTGTAACATTCACCGGTGTCATGTTATTTACAGTCACAGTGTGGGTTCCGTTCTGGAGAAGGATGGTGAATGTCACCGTAACCGTTGATTGTCCATCAACCTCAACGGTCTTCTGATCAACTATAGTGCCATTTACAACGAGCAGTACAGTCTCATTTTTTGAAAAATCGCCAGTATTTGTGATTTTAACCGTTACTGTGACATTTAATGGTTCAGTTCCTTTTAATGGTGTTGCCGTGAGGTTACCATAGTTTATGGTGGCTGGTATAAGGTTCCTGTTCACTGTGAGATTGTTGTTGATTATACAGGCGTCCCTTATATTATTTTTACCCTCCAGTAGCTGGGTTGTCTCGTTGTATGGGATCGTTATATTGACCACATGGCTACCTGGCCCGAGACCTACTGGCCTTGTGATGGTCTGTGTCTCGCCGTAATTGAGTGCGTTTATGTAGTGCGCTGTTTCATTGCCATCACAGTTTATTTTAACCATGAACTGGCCTGTGGGATCTATGCGTGTGAGGTTGGCCTGACCATTGTTCCTTATGATGACCTGGATGTTTGTGGGTGTTACTGTAGCATTAATCACCGCAAGGTCCACGATCAGGGGTCTGTAATCCACAGATATGGGTGAATCCCCAAGTCCATCCCCATTGGTATCATTCCCTGAGTAATGTGACCAGTAATTACCTATCTCTGTGTTGTTAAGGCGGTTGCCCGCTTCTGTATACACAAGGCCGTTTATGAGATAGTTCCCGTAGATGCTATTATCGCTACCTGTTAGTTGAAGATTGTAACATAGCGAATTAGCTATCCTGTTAGCTGTTATGGTGTTGTTGACACCGTAATTATAGATTCCAAAATTATTGTCGGTCATGTTGTTATCAATTATGCTGTTGAAGGCGGCCCCGTTCATCGCAATTGAATACGTGTTTTCCTCAAATCTGTTCTGGGATATGGTATTGTATGAGGAATCCCCCAGCCATATACCGTTAGCTCTCCGTGTTATAATATTTCGTGAGATCAAGTTGCCTGAAGAACTGACCAGAGTGATTCCATCAAAACCCATTGAATCACTTGTTATGGTGTTACTCCTGATTGTGCTGTTGGAGGAACCATTAAGTTTAATACCGCCAGCTTTGAGGTAGTTATACGATACTGTGCATCTGTTTGCATTCACAAGTATACCATAATCATTGCCGCTGGTTATATTGAATCCACGTATACTAACACCATCTGCCGTTACGTTGATTACTGGCCTATTGGGATCAGCTGGATTTATAACAACGGCTCCCCTATTTATTGATGTGAGAGAAACGTTTTCCTTGACTATCTGAACATTCTCGTTGTAGGTTCCATCATCCACACTTATACTATCGCCAGGTCCGCAGTCATCCAGTGCTCCTGAATGGTGTCATAGCTCTGCCCTGTCCTATCATTGACAGCGGCCCCCGATGCCGTGCTGGAAAAAGCAGCCACAAAAAAGGCAGCCAATAACAGAATAAAAACCTTTCTATGCATACACCTCCCCCCCGATTATGTTCAAAGTATATTCTGAACAAAAAACGATATATAATTTACCATTTTAGAAATAAACCTAAAATATGATTATAAGTATATTATTTCGTATGGTGCCAAATCCCGCCTTTTAATCAGGAACAGAAAACACAACAAAAAAGTCCCGATTTCACTGGGAATCTGAACTATTTTAAACTGGAAATGCGATAAATCATCAAGGTGAATGGTGGAGGGACACCTGTAGATGAAGTTACACTGTTCATTAAATGTGGAGGTTTTCATGTGAATGCTGGACTCATAGGATTTGGAACAATCGGGGCTGGGGTTGTGGAGATATTCAACACTAACCATGACCTCATCAGAGAAAAAACCGGGAAGGACCTGAAACTCAAAAGGGTGGTGGACCTTGACATAGAAACTGATCGTGGCGTTGAAATAGACCCTGAGATACTCTCAACAGATGCCGATGATATCCTCAATGACCCGGAAATCGATATTGTGATAGAACTCATAGGGGGCTATGAACCTGCCCGTAGCTTCATACTGAGGGCGCTGGAAAATGGTAAGCACGTTGTAACAGCCAACAAGGCACTCCTCGCCAAGCACTGGGATGAGATAATGGCCGCTGCAAGGGAAAATGGTGTGAGAGTCGCATTCGAGGCCAGTGTGGGTGGAGGCATACCCGTACTGAGGGCCCTCAACGAGTCCCTCGCAGCTAACCGGATAAAATCCATCTATGGTATAATAAACGGCACAGCCAACTACATCCTAACAAGGATGGCCTCTGAGGGCATGGAATTTGATGATGTCCTCAGGGAGGCCCAGAGGCTCGGTTATGCTGAGAGAGATCCCACATTTGATATTGAGGGTCATGACACTGCCCAGAAGCTGATAATACTTGCTCTTCTTGGTTTTGGGGTTTATGTGCCTGAAGGGGACCTCCACGTGGAGGGTATAAGCAGTATAAGGCAGGATGACATTGAATACGCAAATAAGGAGCTTGGCTGCAGTGTTAAACTTCTTGCAACGGCCTCTCTGGATGGTGGTGAGCTGGAAATGGGTGTGATGCCCTTCCTTGTACCCCACGAACACCTGCTTTCATCTGTAAATGGCGTGTTCAACGGCATATACATCACAGGTGACTTCACCGGCCCTGTGATGTTCTATGGTAAGGGAGCCGGGAGGAGGGCCACTGCAAGTGCAGTTGTTGCAGACTGTATGGAAATCGCCCTGAACCCTGAAAGTCCAGTGCAGCCAGGGCCCGGTATAAGGATGGTTGAATCCATAAGGGAGTTCAGTGAAACCAGATCAAGGTACTATATCAGGCTTGATGCAGTTGACAGGCCAGGGGTCCTCCATGAGATAGCCGGGGCCTTCAGCAGGCATAAAATAAGCATTGAATCGGTTACACAGAAGGGTGCCCTTGAGGGCGAATCCGTACCCATATACATAGTGACCCATGAGGCAGCAGAGGGTGACATTCAGAGCGCCCTCAGGGAGATATCTGAAATCAGATGGGTTACAGGTGAACCCGTGCGCCTTAAAATACTCTAATTTTTTAAATCTCCTCTTTTTTGTTTTTTATGGCAGAGGCATCATGTAAACCCTATGCCATGAGCTCTTCAGACCTGGGATTCCCACCATCATATTTAATACTTATTAATAAATTAATAATAATATACTGGTGGTGAATCCTATGTCCATTGCGGTTTCCATGATATCTGAATTCATGTTCTGCCCGGTGAAGGTGTATCTCCGTGAACTCCTTGGGATCAGTGAACCAGGTAACAGGTTTGCAATAAGCCTCAGGGATGCCTACCTCGATTTCAGGGCATCCGCTGAGAGCAGGGCGCGGAAGATTGATGAAGACATCAGAATGGATGAACTGGAATCTATCCTCAGGGAGGACCTGGAGGTGATAATAGGGGGCTTTGGTGATGCTGAAAGGGATAAGATAATGCATCTCATGCTCTTTGAGGTTGAATCCACTGCAAACAGGATAATGAGGGCCATGAGTACCCTTGGGCTTTCAGGGAACATGTTGGCCCATGTGCTGTTTCCCCCATTGATCAGGGATTACCCCATAAACGATCCCTCCCTTGAGATCCATGGACGTGTAACCATGGAGCTGGTTGATGGCTCCTACTACCCCCTGAAGATAAAGACCTCAAAACCTCCCTTCAGGGGTGTCTGGCCAGCTGACAGCCTTGAACTCACAGCACATGCTATTCTGGTTGAGAGGGAGTTTGAGACAGAAACCATGGTTTCATTCATAGAATACATACTTCCCGGTGAGAGAAGACCCGTTCTGGCAGATTATGGGAGAAGGGAGTACCTCTTCGATATCCTGGATGATATAAGAAGGATAAGGGATGATGGTGAGGTACCTGAAGTTCAGGTGAATCCATCTAAATGTGCCAGCTGCAGCCTTGCAGAGGCCTGCTCACGGGAGGGTCCGCTAAAATGAAGGCTTTATAGCATCGCCTGCACCACCCATAAATCCACATGAGATCATAAAATCCACTGTACAATAATCATCAGAATGTAAAAAAGACCGCGACATTACCACCACTAAAAGGATTAGAATTAAATAACCGTTAAAACATAATAATTCAAGGTGATGATATGAAGGAGGAGCTTCTTAAAAAGTGTGAGGATATAGACAGCCCGGATGTGATGAGCAGTTGCCGTGTTCTCCTGGAACTCGCTGCCAAGAAGAAGGATGAAATACCCGAAGAGGACCAGACCTACCTTGAAATGGCAGAGAACCTCAAGCCATCAGATGTATCAAAGGTCCTTGAACTGGCCCTTAAAATAAGGGAAAGTGGTGATATAAAGGACCCTGAACTTAAAAACGCGGCCAGTAAACTTATAAGGGCTATCGAGATGAGCTGAAGCCTGTTCTTTTTTATACTTTATTCGGGTGGCTAAAATCTTTCACCCCTTACCTTTTCGATGTTAAAAACCGCGGTGTCGGCAACCGCCATTACACTCATAACCCCCGCCTGTATGGGGTCTGTCACCACAAGATCCGCCGCCCCCGTGACGCTCCCGGGCATGTTGAGGCTTATGACGATAATGTCATGTTCACTTTTAACTCTCTCAACAGCCCTTGTGATCTCCCCTCCCATGAGTGAACCTGCAAGTACCAGGGCGGCCACCCGTGGGAGCCTCCCAACGGCGCTTACAGCCTCCGCGAGTTCAGCCTCACCCACGAGGGGGATGGTGTCGATGCTTATGCGCTCGCCCCTTATGTTGTGCCTGTCGGCCTCACTGATGGCCCCCATGGCAACCTGGGATACCTGGGCCCCACCCCCTATTATGATTATCCTCTTACCATAGATCTCCTCAAGTGACCTGTGCACCCTGACATCAACCACTGTTTCCAAGGCCCTTATCTCATCCATTAGGGACTCCATGTCCTCCACATCCTCAAGTTCCATGTATATGGAGCCATGGCCATCCCTTTCAACGTAGAGGTGGGCGTAGGTAATGTTTATGTTCCTTGAGGCTATCATCCCGGTTATCTCGCTGAGAACTCCTGGCCTCTCAACCGTCTTTATACTGAGAGCCACTGAACTCATTTAAACCACGAAAAATTTAATCTGAAGCCTCCAGGAGGGCCTTCTCCCTCCTCCAGAGGCTCAGGTAGTTATCCTCATCCCTTACTGGTATTATTCTGAGGCCCAGTTCTCTGTGTTCATCTATCCAGTCCTCATCAAACACAGGGACCTCTATCTTGATGTGCTCGTCGGTGGGATTCACGACTATGATGTTCCTGTAGGGGAAATCCAGTTCCACTATGTAGCCACCCAGGCTTATCATGTGATGCGGCCTTATAACCATCTTCATGCTATCACCTTTATACGAATGCCACCACCAGTGCCAGGACCCCTATCACCGATGCAGCTGCTGTTACCGGGTAGAACTGCTTGAAAGTGAATACCGGTGCAAATGCACTGAAGACTGCCATGATTATGGGGAATATGACTGCAGCTGCCAGGTTGACGAGTATGCCCCAGCTGAGTATGTTGGGGGGTACCCCGATGAAAAGCACTGAGAAGAGACACCCCAGTGTGAACATCAGGAATCCCCTGGTTATGTAGACGAATGCCCTGTACTTTGAGGCGTACTCCATGTACGGCCCCTCTATAACATCAGCCTTGGTCTTTAGTATGGCAAAGGGGTACTCGTTGAGGAGTATCATGTAGCCGATGAAGAATGCCACGGTACCTACAACCCCTGCAAGGGTGAAGAGTACCGGGCCATTGGCTGCCTGGTATGCCACGATATCCCCAATGGATATACTTCCAGCCATCACCGCAGGAACGAAGAGTGCGATGTATATGGGGAATGACCCGAATGCAATCAGCCTGAAAGCCCTCATTGCACTTAGATCCTCAAGGAAGTACCTCTGGACGTTGGGGTGTTTGGCCCCCCTTGCAAGGTCAGGGAATGGCATCCTCAGGGACATTACTGACCTTGAGAGTGAACCCATGAAGACGTAGATCACCTCCTCTATCTTGAGGAATCCTACAACCGCTACCAGGCTTGCAAGGGCCCCGAAGGTGTACATGGGGGGTATGAGGAAGAGCAGTATGAGGAGTGCTGATATGAACCCGATAATGGGGAGTGAATTGTATAGGCGTGGGAGGGGTGAACATGGCTCAATGGTCTTCTTGTAGAAGAATTTGAGTGCTGCCATGAGTCCCGGGCTTGAAACAGGGGGGCCTATGCGCTGCTGTATCCTTGCATGGACAAATTTCCTCTCAATCCCTGGAAGCCATAGGCTTACAATCAATCCAAGTAGGACTGTTCCAGTGACAGATATGATTGAATATGATGCGTCCACTTTGATCACCCTTCAGAATTGAGGTCTATTATTTCAATTGCCCTGTCTGTGCATGTGAAGCAGGGGTCGCACTGCACTATACCCAGCTGTGCATCGGTGATGTGGTGGCCTATGCAGGCATACTGCATGGCACCAATGTTTGACATTGAGGGTGTCCTTATTATTGAACCCCTCACCCTTCCATCCTCTATTGCATAGGAGTGGTAGAGTCTCCCCCTTGGGGCCTCAACGTAACTCTTCACTATTCCGGTATCCTGCATCTCCCAGTTCCTGTCAACAACCCTTCCATCTGGAAGGTCCCTCAGGGCCTGTCTTATTATCTTTATGGATTCAAATATCTCGAGGACCCTCATGAGGAGGTTTGCCCTAACATCCCCACCATCCTGGGTTATGATCTCAAATTCGAATGGGTCATAGCATGGCATTTCAGTCCTCAGATCGAATTCCACGCCCGTTGCCCTGAGTGTTGGACCTGTTACATGTAATCTTAGGGCATCCTTCCTGCTTATGGGGCAGACCCCTGTTATACGGGACATTACCATTGGATCCGAGGTGAACCTCTCTGCAAAGGCCTCAACCTTCTCCTCTATGAAGTCCATTCCATCCATTATCCTCTGGATTTTCATCTCATCAAGGTCAGCCCGGGGCCTTATCCCCCCGATGATGGGTACGCCGTACTGTACCCTGTTACCTCCTATGAGCCTGAGGAGTTCCATGACGGTCTCCCTTATGTAGAATAGCCTCATGGAGAATGTTTCATGGCCCAGGACCTCATTTCCATGGGCCAGGTAGAGGAGGTGGCTGTGGAGCCTTTCAAGTTCCCCCACTATTATCCTTATGTAGGATGCCCTTTCGGGTATCTCCACGCCGAGGCCCTTCTCAGCCACCAGGACTGAATTCCAGAGGTGGACTCCTGAGCAGATCCCGCATACCTTCTCTGTCAGGCTGTTGGCCTTCTCAACCGGGAGGCCCTCCATTATCCTTTCTATTCCCCTGTGGTTAACCCCTACGGTTATCTCGGCGTCTCTGACTATTTCATCCTCAACAAAGAGCCTCACACGGTAGGGTTCTATGGCTGCCGAGTGCACGGTTCCCATTGTTATTTCTGTCTCAATTATCTCCCTTTTTCCATCCATTGTAAGCACCCTGAATTGTCAATCTGCCTCCAGAAGTTTTGGCAGTGCGGCGACTGCCCCTGCAAGGACATCTTCAGGTCTTACCGCGCATCCAGGGACCTTTGCATCCACAGGTATGACCTGATCCACTGGTCCGCAGATTTCCTCTGATGGGATGTCCCCATGTATATTTTTGTAGACCCCGCCCATGAGAGCGCATGCCCCTGCAGCTATAACCGCCTTGGGTTCTGGTATTGCATTGTATATCTCCTTAAGTGGTCCCTCGTTCTGTTTTGTGACCGGACCGGTTACTATGAGTACATCAGCCTCCCGGGGGTTCCATGTCAGGAAGATCTTGTACTGTTCGGCGTCATATTTCGGTGAGAGAACTGCGTTCACTATCTCTATGTCGCAGCCGTTGCATCCCCCTGTGTATACGAGCATTGCATGTACAGCTCTTGCCCTTGAAAATGATTTAAGACCCATAATCCATCACCTACATCTTCCTTGCAGCCTCTGCAAGGGTATCGGTCCTCTTTATAACGCTTTTATCCGCCAGAAACTGTGATATGAACTTCAGCTTGTCCTCACTTATCTTGACGGGTTTCTGAAGTACGGCTCCAGCGTCAAATTCCGCCTTCCCCACATCATTGGGGTGGATAGTCCCTGGTTCCCCGAAGAGGGCGTAGAGGGGGCAGAAGTCATGGCAGTAATAGCAGTGAACACACTTTTCACTGTTGAGAACCGGTATCTGTTTCTTTATAAGGCCCTCTATTATCTCAACTGGTTCATCCAGGTCCTTCATCTCGATGGCCCCTGTTGGGCATGCATTTGAGCATCCAGCACACCCTATGCATGATACCTCCGCAACCTTTGGTTCCGGTTCCACTGTGCCCTCAAGGATCCTTCTTCTGAGTTCCATGTCCGTTACCCTGTCTGCTGCAAAGAGTATCCTCTTGAGGTTTGTGTAGGAACCCTCCAGCATTATCCTTAATATGTTCTTCACCTGAGCCACCATCCATTAATCTGATAAACCGAACTCCCTCTCAAATAGAACCGCCCTTGCAGGGCATATGTTTGAACATGCACCGCAGTGTATGCATTTATCCCCATCCACGATCATAAGTCCACTTTCATCCCTTGATATTGCATCCTCCGGGCATATATCCAGGCAGAGGCCGCATCCGATGCACAGGCGCGGGTCTATGAGTGTGAACCCACCTGTTATCCGTCTCTTCTTCATGGTAGTTTTTGGTATGGCATCTGCAGGGCAGTGGATTCCGCACTTTTCACAGAGTATGCATTTATCGGTGTCCACCTCTATGGAGCCCCTCTTAAGGGTTATGGCATCAACAGGGCATATCTCAGAGCATACGCCACATGATATGCAGTCCTCTGAAACCGAGCCATCCCATCTGACAGTTTTGAAGTCACGCGCCCTGCTCACATCACACGCATTAACGCAGCGGCCACAGGATACACAGTAGCCCCTCAGTTCTCCGTCAACCATCCTCAGGGTTCCGACAGGACATGCATCTATGCAGGGGGTCTCATCGCAGTCCCTGCAGAGTGATGGGTCGTATCTCAGCTTGCCGTCAACCATCCTGAGGGCACCCCTTTCACAGGCCCCTGCGCAGAGCCCGCAGTTTAGGCAGGATACTATGCTGCCTTCACGCTCTGTTTCTGGCCTCCTTATCTTCACCTCAAAGTCATCCACGTATATTGCTCTGCTCGGGCATTCCCTGAGGCATTTGAGGCAGAGTGTGCACTTCTCAGGATCTATCTCAAGGTCCTCTATCGCCCCCACGGGACAGACATCCTCACAGACACGGCACTCTGTGCATACTCCCTCATCTGTATCAACGATTATCGCACCGGTTGGGCAGTAGTACTGGCATCTCCTGCAGAGGGTGCATTTCTCAGGGTCGGTGATCACATTGACCCTGGTGGCCTCATGGCTCTGTGGTGTCCTCCTCACCGGTGGTTTCACCGCCAGGTTGAGCGATTCCAGGAAACGGAGCTGTCTGTCCTCTATGAGGTCAAATGCATCCACCCTTGCCCCCAGAGGGCATTTATCGACGCAGAGCCCGCACCTTGCACATATACCCTTAACGACACCATCCTCTATCCTTATGCTGTTTACAGGGCATGTCATCTCACAGACACCACATGCGTTGCATTTTGCCCTGTCAACCACGTATCCCCCGTACCTGTTTCTGCGTATTGCCTTGTTTGGACAGGCCTCCATGCATGCGCCGCAGGTTATGCAGCTGAAGGCCCTCCCATCAATCATCCTTATTGCTTCAGTCGGGCATGCCCTGATGCATTCTCCAAGTCCCTCACATTTTCCTGTTGATATGAACATGATACTAACCCCATGATATTATCAGCGCCCAAGTAAGAGTTTACCCGCCACTATACCTGCTGCTGCCGCTGCAAACCCTGTGGCAATTGGGATATCCGTGTAGTACGGGAATGGACCGATGTTCCATGCCACCAGGATGAGGACCATGAGCAGCACAATGTAGGTGGAGGCGGGAAACTCATCATCCCTTATTCTGCTTCCAAGTATGAATCCAAGTAGAAACCCGAAGATTATTGGACCTGCAAACATTCCTGATTCCCCACTATTCTGTGACCTCTCCACCCCTGAACTCCATGAAGGTTATTACGATTGCACTGAGCCCCACAAGGACCTTGAGGCCCACAACTATGTTGAGGTAGGGTATTATCCCTGCATGTGTCGGATCCGGGTAGTTGAATAAGCCGCTGACACCCTGTGATATGCCATACAGGTCAACTCCCAGGTTGTAAAGGAAGAAACCTGAGAAGAATAGGCCACAGAGTCCCAGGGCAACGTATCCAAGTGCCCCTATGCTTTCCATTGCAGACATGAATTCATGTGAAAACTGGAAGGGGCTCTTTTCGATTCCATATACGACTGCGCAGAATATGAACCCGGCTGCAACCATAGCGCCCCCCTGAAATCCTCCTCCAGGGGTTATATGGCCCCCGAGCACTGTCAGGATCCCCAGGCACATTATGAATATTGCTGCAGGGAATGCGAATATCTTAAGTATTGTACTCATCTCTCCTTCCCTCCGTCATCTCTCCCTATCTGGACCTTACCCCTTCCAAATACCAGAAGGGTTACAAGTACAGCCGTGACAAGTATAAGGGCCTCTCCAAGTGTATCGTATGCCCTCCAGTCGAACACGACAACCGTCACCATGTTGGGGGCTATCTTTGTTCCGAGGTAATTGTATATAATGCTTATTCCGGGGTTTATCGCCTTGCTAATGTCAATGATGGCATCAAAGAGTGTTACCCCGAAGAGGCCAAGGGCCACCGTTGCCATGAGCCCCCTGATGGATTCAGACACCTGAACCACCCCAGTAGAATATTGAAACCAGTATTCCGAGTGTCATGAGCGCATAGAATATCATCCTGCTGAACTCATCCCCCTGTTCCCTTCTGAGTCTCACAGAGATCGGGAAGGAGGTCAGGAGGAAGACCGCGAGCAGGAGAACCGTGAACACCATGAGGATGAAATTTATCTTCCTCAGCATCACCGCAGCTATCAGGACAGCTGCAGTTACTGTTATCTCCGCTGTGAGTGCTGCTGAGGCCGAAATGTTGCTTACTCCCTTCTCACCATCTTTTTCTGTTAATTCCCTTATCCTGTCTATTACCGTATCATAGAAGCTCATCTCATCCCCTCTCATATTATAAGACCCTGTATCAGTGATGTGAACTGGGATGTTGCAATCCAGGGCGCAACTCCCAGTGCCGTGCATATGAGAATCAGCACCACAAGTGAGAATACCGTCGACCTGGGGACCGATTCTGATTCCAGTTCCATTCCCTCAGGTTCTGGTCTGAGGTAAACCGAATAGAATGCCCTGAGGAACGTCATGAAGGTGACTATGCTGAGGAGTATCATCACAACACCCAGCTCAGGGAACCCTGCCTGGATGGATGCCTGTATGAGCATCAGCTTGCTCTGGAATACATTGAATGGTGGTACACCCGCCATTATGAACCCTGAAAGCATCACGAGACCTGCAAGACCGGGTTTATATGCTATGAGGCCCCCTATCCTTTCAGGGTCGGATCTTCCAGTCATGTAGAAGATCGTCCCGAAGCCCAGGAATATGCATGCTGTTATCAGGGCCTCGTTGACAGCCTGGAACAGTCCCGCGGATATACTGGCTGCGGTTCCAAGGCCAAGGCCTATTCCAATGTACCCGAGTTCACCCACCGCAAGGAAACCTATCATCCTCCTTAGATCTGTCTGCATGAGTGCCATGCTTATACCCAGAACCATCCCTGCCAGTGAGAAGAACACCATGGCCCACCTCACAAGCGGCATATGGTAGAACATTCTCAGTATGACCAGTGCGAGGGCTGTGAATGTGAAGACAGAGAAGGCCTGAAGAAGCGCAGCCCCATGGGGGAGGGCCCTGCTGTAGACCGCTGATTTGATGGTGTGGAATGGTGGGAGCCCCGTACCGTAAAGCCACCCGAATAGTATGAGTGATGATGCAAGCAGGAATAGGGGACTGCCAGGGTTAACAAGGCCACTTCTCATTGAAAACACTATATCTGATATGTTAACGTTACCTGTCAGCGCAAGGAGTATGGCCACACCCAGGAGGAGCATGGGGGCTGCCACCCCACCTATCATCATGTATTTGAGTGCGGTCTCATAGCTGCGCTCCACCCCCGAGCAGAGAATCACACCAACCTGTGCAAGTGCCGCTATCTCAAAGAAGACATAGAGGTTGAATATGTCATCTGTGAGGACTATGGCTGTAACAGCAGCTGTCCCCATAAACATGAGGAATGCGTAGACACCTGAAGGTTTTCTGACCTCATTGAGGGATGTTAAAACCGCCAGGAACGCCACGATTGATAGTATGAACAGAAATATCCTCTGGGCACTTCCAAAGAGGTATGTTATCCCAGGGTGAAATGAGTAGAGGTACGATGACTTTACGGAGTCGGGCAGTCCTGATGCAATGGCAGAATTCTCTGATAGTGGGGCGTAGCCCCCAAAGTAATGTGCACCGTACCCTGCAAGGAGGGGTATGACTGGAAGTACAATTGCCACTGCAACAGCCAGTACCTTCACGGTTCTGTCCCTTCCATGAAGGAGGTTAAGTAGAAGAGCACAGAGAATCAGCAAAACCACCATGACCGGTATAAGTGGATTCATAATTTCTCACCTGTTAAACTCCTGATTTTTCACTCTTCCAGCACCTTGGATGCGCTTATGGTGCCGTGTTTATGATAAAGGATTATTATTATACCAAGCATCACAGCAAGGGTGCTGGCCCCTATAACTATGCTTGTGAGTACAAGTGCAAAGGGCAGCGGGTAGGATGCGTTCTGTGCAAACCATGTCCCTGACATTCCTGGAAGGTAAATGTAGACTGTACCCCCAGGTCTGTAGCCCAGTGTCACAAGGAAGAGGTTAACGCCGTCAGCTATGAATGAAAGGGCTATAACCTTCTTTATGAGGTTGTCTATGAATATCACGGCCACAGCGCCTATGACCATGAGGCTTCCTGCTGTCAGTAGGGATGCCAGCTGTAGAGAGATCATCATTCTTCCTCCATTCTCATTGTCCTGTAAGCAGCAAGTGCAAAGAAGACCGGTATAATTGCGGATCCAACTATCGCCTGTGTCAGTGCGACATCAGGTGCCAGTAGCAGCTGGTAAAGGGCTGCTATTGCGGCCCCGGGGACCCCTGTGAGTATGGCTGCCTTCAGGAGGTCCCTCTGGACCAGTGCAAGTACCGCTCCAAGTATGGCTATAATCATTATCACGTATTCGATCATCTAATCCCCCTCCCCATGGTAGTGGGCATTTGCTATTGCATGTGAGACAAACGGTGCCAGTATGAAGTATGTTGCGGCCAGTAGTGGTTCTCCAAGGGCAAGGAGTGCCAGTATGCATGCAACATCGGCAATACCGAGGACGTGGATCCTTGCATACAGGACCCTCTCTATATCGTCCCTGAATCTGAGTATACCTATGGCTGCCAGTATCACAAGTATGGATGATATGATGAGGATGGCGGACCTTAAAATCATGATGTACACTTCTATCAACCCCTCAGAACCCTCGCAAATGCTATGGTGCCAACTGGCCCCAGAAGAACAAGGGCATAGGCTATATCACGGCAGAAGCCAACTCCATAGATCCTGTTTATGAGTATGAGTATCGTTGCGATGGCTAAGCTGAGCGCTGATATACCAACAAGGCCCATCCCTATGCTCTTTCTTGTTGCGATTCTCACCGCTGCAATGGAGAACACTGCCAGTGAAGCCAGGAGAATATATTCTGATATCATCAGCAGATCCATGAAAAACCCCCTATTCAAGCATCCCCCTTATGTAGGGTTCAAATGGTATTATGTCCTCCCTGCTGCGGGGATATATTGCAGCGACCTTAAGGATTCTGTTCTCAGAATCAAGGTCAACCGAAAGTGTTCCTGGTGTGAGGGTTATGCTGTTTGCAAGTATCGTCTGGGACACCGGCCTTGTGAGTTCAGTCTCTATTTCCACTATTACAGGCGCAATGTTTCCATTAAGTGTTCTTACTGCCACGTCAGCTGTTGCCTTAAGTATTTCATATATCAGAACCAGGAAGTAGGCGATACCGTACAGAATCCTTGTGATAAACATTTTATAGCTCCCTTCTCTTTAGTACCAGTTCTAATTAACATGATTATTTATGATAATATAAAGTTTTCTATATAAATCGTAATAAAAATATGATACTCTCTGATTACAGCCACAGGAGCACGTAGAGTACCACAAGGGCCCAGAAAATCAGCATAAGGATCCCGAAGCCCTTTCTGAAGGTTCTCCCTGAGAAGGGCCTCATGAACCTGACCCCTGATGGTGTGAAGGAATCAAGGACATCATGGCTGATGAACCCAATGAGGAGGGGCCCCATTATTGTGTAGAGATTCATTGTGGGAAAATCCGTGAGGAAAACCCCGAGAAGAGTCAGAAGTACGAATGGTAAGATCATCACCCTGTTAAGGAACATGAACCCCAGAACCGTGAGTATGACCATGATTGATGCCTTCCCATCAAGGCCCAGTGACCTCAGAAGGAAGAACACCGATAGAACAAACACAGTCAGGCAGGCAGAGATTATGAGGGCCCCCAGAATTGAATGTGTGAATCCCCTGTGCCTTGAAAGGTAGAATATGAGGGCAAGATCCATGAGGGCAATCCCCGCAAGGTAGGGGAGACCCAGGATGTAAAATACAAGGAATATCACAAGTCCAAAAAGAAACACCGTTGACACATTCTCTGATCTAACCTCATGGTCCATATCAGGAATCATGGACCCCAGAAGTGCCAGTGCAACCGGAAAAACCGCCTGGAAAATTGGGGACGCCATTATGATTGAAAAGGCGGCATGTTTCCTATATGAGGACACTGAACCACCCCTCTCTACTGAAGGAACACATCCAAACACCTCATAATGATAGAATACCCATGTACTTCATTCTTTTGGTCTTATATACCTATTCTCTGTAAAAAACTCATAATGATAGAATACCCATGTACTTCAGAAAGAGCCTCATCTGCAGAAGCGACCTTCTGTCACTGCCCTCCCTGACCACTCCATTCTCAGATAAAACCTCACAGGTTACAGAGGGGATACCTGCAAGGTTACATTCATCCTCAAGGGCCCCCCTGTAATGGGAAGACGCCCTCTCATAGCATAGAAGTTTAGATGAAGTCCTTGAAGTTATGTAACGGGCTATCTCCATGCTTTCATGTTCAGGTTCCTCTGAACAGAAAACACCCTCAACACCGGGTTTGCTTCCAGGTGCAGTGGAGTGGAAATCTGCAAGTGCATCCACCCCCATCTCACATGCCCTCCTGAATATGGAATTTGTTACAGACCCCTGGATGCTGGCTGAGCGGTTCAGATCATGGCCCCTGAACCACCTGCTGTTCTTCATCGTTGCCCATGGGGCGGCAAATGGTATCACATGCACAGTCCCCCTGATATCCATGGATAAGAGCTGTTCTGAAAGCCGTATCGCAGCTACCTGTGGGGGTATCTCATTTCCATGAACCCCCGCCACAACCATCACCACTGGCCTCCCCCCTCCAAGGGTGAGCATCACAGTACCCTGCCGGGAGTACTCTGCCAGTTCAAGGGAAATTTCTGAGCTTAAATGTGGCCGTAGAGCATCATTGAGGGTAACATCACCTCCCGAGCCCTCATGTACAGTTGAAATTTTAATCGGGTCCTCCCTCACAAACATCAAGGTCACCACGCACAGAACCATAAACCTAAGATAGTATCAGAGGTCCCCATATGCAGATCTCCCAGTTAACCGACTGGTGATAGCACCCGCAGGTCAACATCATATGGATCTCCAAGTACATTGGGGACAGACTTAATAACACCTAGCCATTATATCTATAATGCTGGTAATAAAAACATGGGTATTTGATTCTTATAAGGTGATTGTCATGGATAAGGTGGTTCTTGCTTTCAGTGGAGGTCTTGACACATCTGTATGTATCAAGCTCCTTGAGGAAAAATACGGTATGGAAGTCATAACAGCCTGCGTGGATGTTGGTCAGCCGCGGGAGGAGGTTGAAAGACCAGCAAGGGTTGCAGAGGAACTTGGAAACTATAAACACCACACAGTGGATGCGAGGGAAGAGTTTGCAGAGAAATACATATTCCCGGCCATAAAGGCAAATGCAGTATACGAGGGATACCCCCTCAGCACGGCCCTTGCAAGGCCCCTGATAGCAGAAAAGATAGTTGAGGTTGCTGAAGCAGAGGGTGCATCTGCAATAGCACATGGATGTACAGGTAAGGGAAATGATCAGTTCCGTTTTGAGGCTGTTATAAGGTCAAGGACGGACCTTGAGGTCATAGCACCCATAAGGGACCTGAACCTCACAAGGACAGAGGAGATGGAATATGCCAGATCCTGCGGCATACCCCTCCCCTCAGATAAGCTCTACAGTATAGACGAAAACCTCTGGGGTCGTGCAATAGAGGGCGACATCCTTGAGGATCCCATGGTGGAACCGCCCGAGGACGCATTCCAGTGGACAAGGCCCATCGATAAAACCCCTGAAGAACCAGAGGTGGTTGAGATCGAATTCAGGAGCGGGGTCCCCGTTGCACTGAATGGTGATGAGATGAAGCCCCTTGAACTCATAGGCCTTGCAAATGAAATCGCAGGTAAACACGGGATTGGAAGGGTTGACATCATGGAGGACCGGATCATAGGGATGAAGAGCCGTGAGGTCTATGAAACACCCGCAGCCTTCCTCCTCCTGGAGGCCCACCGGGCCCTTGAACAGCTGACACTTACCAGGAGCGAACTTCGATTCGCAGATACAGTCAGCAGCACCTACGCTGAACTCGTCTACAGTGGACTCTGGCATGACCCCCTCCGTGAGGACCTTGACATGGCAATAAATCACATGCAGAGGCGTGTAACCGGAATGGTGAGGGTCAAACTACACAGGGGCAGCATGCGGGTCATAGGCAGAAAGTCACCCTACAGCCTCTACAGTGAGGAGATAGTATCATTTGAGGACAAGACCCTTGACCAGAGGGAGATGGCTGGAATGGTCAAAAACTACGCCCTCCAGGCCGGGATATACAACAGGGTGTGCAGGAAGGAGAACTGATGGAAGGGTTCTCATTCCTTGTTCTCATTGTGGTTGCCACATTCATAATTGCAGGGGGTCTTGCATCCCTCAGGATACTTTTTGGTGTTGGGAGGAAGATCCTGGCACTTGCAGGGAACATAGTCCTTGGAATTTTTCTTCTTTTTGGTGTTAATATACTGCCATTCGTAAACATCCCCATCAACCCTCTTACAGTCCTTGTGGCTGGTTTTGGTGGGGTGACAGGGGTCGGGATACTTCTCATTGGAAACATCCTTGGATTGGTCTGAGGATGCACCCCCATATTTAATTTTGCTCAGAAACCATAGGTCTGCATATCCATTGCCCTTGGAATAAAATCATGGATATCTGACGCTAAAAATCCTGTTCCATGTTTCTCCATTGCCAGTTCACCTGCCTTACCATTTATGAATGCTGCAAGTGAGGCGGAATCAAATGACGAAAGTCCCATTGCACGTAGACCAGCAGTTAAACCGGCAAGGCAATCCCCTGTACCTCCCACAGTCATTCCCGGGCACCCAGTCCTGTTGAGCCGGAATCTGTCACCCTGAAATATCATGTCCACATGACCCTTCAGAAGGACCGTTCCGCTTATCCTGGATGAAACCGAGCTGAATGCGGCTACCCTTTCATTGAAATCGGCGTATATTTCGGATCTGAGTTTGAAGAACTCCCTGAATTCGCCCATATGTGGAGTTACAGTTAAATCCTGGTAGTCAGTGACATGGGAGTAGTCAATCAGCCTGAGTGCATCAGCATCGAGTACCAGGGGTTTTCCCATTTCCTGGAGTGCTCCAATAAGTTCTCTGAAAGTCTCTGATGTTGATTGGTGTCTACCAGCCCCACAGCCCACAAGAACAGAATCGGCATTTTCT
Organism: Methanothermobacter sp. K4; assembly: GCF_022014235.1. Taxonomy (NCBI): domain Archaea; kingdom Methanobacteriati; phylum Methanobacteriota; class Methanobacteria; order Methanobacteriales; family Methanobacteriaceae; genus Methanothermobacter; species Methanothermobacter sp. K4. Next base: position 453,412 of record NZ_JAKLTD010000001.1, on the reverse strand, counting down.
GCAAGTTCCAGGAGCTCCCCCAGGGACCCTGGCCCTATATATTTACCCTCAAGTTTCCTGACTATTAGATCAGGTGCTATGGATTTGATGGCGCTGGCTGCGCTGCCCGGTGCTGCCACTGTTACAACGTCTGCACCTGCCCTCAGGGCGGAGATTGCTGCGAGTGCAGGGGCCCCTGAGTAGTGATGGCTTCCGCCGATAACCAGAACCCTCCCGTTTTCCCCCTTATGACTCTCAGGGCTTCTTGAGGGTATCCTTAGAAGATCCCCCGGCCCCACGAACACCTCAGCTGCCCTTGGTATCCCTATGTCCCTCACCACGATTTCCCCTGTGATGACAGGATCCGCATTTTCAAGTCCATCCTTCATCCTGTGGAATGTCACCGTAAGGTCTGCAGCCACAGCCACATCATCCACAGTCCCTGTCTCTGGGTTGAGTCCACTCGGTATATCCACAGAAACCTTAAATGCGTCTGAACGGTTTATGAGTTCAATGGCTGACCTTGATGGTTCCCTTATAACCCCCCTGACACCTGTGCCAAGTACTGCATCAACAACCACATCTGCATCCACAGTGAAAAGCTCAGATGAATCACTGGCCGCCCTTACGCCGAGTATGCCTGGCTCAGGCTGCATGGCCCTCAGAACATCCCAGTTACGCCGTGCCTCCAGTGACCCTATCCTTTCGGGGTGTGCAAGCAGGAGAACCTCAACCTCGAATCCCATGTTAAGGAGATGCCGTGCAGCAACAAACCCATCACCACCATTTCCCCCCGACCCGCAAAATAATACGACCCTTCCTCCATCCGCATAATTCCCTATCTCCTCTGCAACTGCCCTTCCAGCAGTCTCCATAAGTGAAAGTCTTGGAATACCAAGGTACTCCGCATTAATATCAGCTGCTGCCATATCAATCGGCTTCATAACTGTTTCACCATCCATAGAATTTCAGGGTTAATTCCAGAGCCCCCACTCCAGATACTCTGAATTTATATTATTGACTGACAGATATTTAACATATCAACAGGTGAGGTTTCCCATGCCACCCCAAAGGAATCTGGTGGAGAATATCCCCTACGTTCCCCTATCAGTCATATACTATGCCCTCGCGGCTCTGGCGGCTCTCATAATTTATGGTATAGCTGGCTCAATGTACATAATGGGTCTTGACATCTACAATGCCATCTACTTCACGGTGATCACCATCGCCACTGTGGGTTACGGGGACATAACACCCGTCACTGTATCCCAGAAGATATTCTCTGTTACCCTTGCCCTTGGTGGTGTGGGACTCATAGCCTATGTTCTAAGCTTAACCGTTTCGGTGATCACGATGACACTGCAGGAGACCATATCAGGTGCCCGGATACGGAGGTTAATGCAGTCAATGAACAACCACTTTATTCTCTGTGGTTTTGGCCGTGTTGGATCCGCCGTTTTTAAGGAGTTACAGAAAAGGAATCAGAAGACCATAATAATTGAGAAGGACCGGGAAATAGTGGAAAAGGAACTCTGGGAGGACCCCAACGTACTTGCAATACCTGAAAGCGCCACAGATGAGGATGCCCTCAGGGCTGCCGGCATAAAGAGGGCCCGTGGGGTTATAATAACAACCGGGGATGATGTTGACAACCTCTTCATAACCCTCACCTGCAGGGAGCTGAATCCTGACATATGGATCGTGACAAGGTCCAGTAAGAGGGAAAACATAAAGAGACTCTACCGTGCAGGGGCCAACCGTGTGATCTCCCCTGAGATCAGTGGGGGTGAGGACATCTACTTTGCAGCCATGGAACCCACCATGGTGAAGATAACAGTTAAGCACGACGTTGAGGATATTGGAAGGGAGGCAGAGATAATACTCAAATATGGCTGCACACTGGAGGATATAGAGTATCACCTCCCTGAGTTCAAGGAGCCCCTGGTCAGGAAAATTGGGGTATCCGAGAGAAAGGAACTTGAAAGGTTTTTGAATGCCCTTGAGGGTGACCCCGCCAGGAAGAGCTCCCTTACAAGGATCTATGAGTCTGTGAGCGGAATACACTCCCACTGGATATCCGGACCGGACCGGGAGAGTATAGATAAGGTCATAGAGGAACTCAGAGAGGAGGGCATCCTTCTCGGCGTTAACCTTGATGACAGTGAGATAAAGGAGGTTGCAAGGAAGCATGGGCGACTTGTTGAGATAATAATTAAGCCTGAGATGAGCATTGTTGAAAACCACGGCGTGGATGACATAAGAAGGGAAGCAGAGATCATAATAAAGAATGGCTGTACAATCGAGGACATAGAGTACTACCTTCCAGGTTTCTCAGAACCCCTCAGAAGAAATGTGGGTGTTGATTCAATTGAGGACGTCGACCGTTTCATAAAGACCCTCAGGAGTGACTCCCGTAAACTGGAATCCCTTGACAGACTCTACACCCTCTCAGGTGGGGGTATACATACTCACAGGATATCCGGCCCGGACTCAAAGAGCCTTGATAGGGTGGAGGAGGAACTCAGGAAGGAGGGCTTCCTCATAGGGGTTAATCTGGACCTCGCTGAGATCAAATCCATAATACAGGAATCTGGAAGGGTTGTTGAGATGCTCCTGAAGCATGACCTGGGTAACATGGACGACAAGGAGACAATTATAAGGAGGGGCGGTCGAATCCTTGACTCAAAGCACTACCTTCCAGGGGTGAGGCAGGTTGTCACAAGGAACCTCAACATAAGGAACATGGATGACCTCCGGAGGTGCCAGGAGGAACTTGAAAAGCCAGATGCCAGGAGATCCCTGAAGGCCCTGTACAGCATATCAAGGAATATACACTCACACACCGTCGCTGCAAGTGACGTTAAGGTTATAAAGAAGATTGAAAGGGACCTCAAAAAGAGGGGTGTGCTCCTTGGTGTTAACCTCTCTGAAGATGAGATATGGGATATAGTTGAGAGTGAAATGATGGAGAAGTTCTGCATAGAATAAAAAATGCCCTAATTCAAGAATAAAAAAATAGAATATTTAGAAGAGGTCGTGGAGTTTGATCTGGTATGCTCCAAGGTTGCCGCCGTAGTTCCCTGCACTTATCTTAATTATGCCCGGAACGGTGCATGCGGCCTTTATACCTTCCTTCATCGCCTCCCTTACAGCCTCTTCGTTGACACCGTCTATAACTATCTCATATACCCCATTGACATTTTCAGGTATCTCGCTGCCCTCAACCTCATCTTTGAGGGTTACGCACATCTTCTCATTGGTTGAGGCGTTGAGAAACTTGTACTTGTTTGATCCAACCTTTGAACCTGAAGCCACCACACCGCCAGGGAATGGTGTTACCGTGCCTTCAACTGCGGCTATCGCATCCACTGCTGCCTGGGCCGCCAGGAGGGCTGATGCCTGACTGTCACCCATGATGAAGAAGTTTCCACCTGCAACCCCATCCTTTATTCCAAATTCACTTTCAATGAGGAAGTCACCTGACATTATCGGGATTGAGTGGATCTTTCTTCCGTCGATTTCAAGTTCCTTCTCGTACCCATCCCCAAAGAACTTGAGCTTGAATCCCACATTGAGTTTCTCGTCCTCGTCATCGAGAGCATCGAATACTGCAGTTGTTGGGGCTGTCAGTATACCCATACCTATCCTTTCAAGGAGCTCATGGTCCAGGTTCTTCTTTGATGGGTTGCAGATCATTATTACGTATCCAGGTCTCCCATCGGGTGTCTCCTCTGGTGGAACGTAGCAGTCTATACCTGCCTCTGCAGGGCACCCTATAACAGATGTACCGTAACCTGTTGCCTCGGTTGCAGCTATCTTTGCAAGTTTTTTGGTTGCTGCGGTTACAAGAACCCTTGAAACCTTGATACCGAAGGCCTCCGCAAATGTATCCTCTATTTCAACACCATTTATCTCCATAATTATCACCTAGTTGATTTAGTGGAAGAACTGCTAATATATTTTTCTAATTTTGTTTAAGTATTAAGGCCCGTTCCAAAATCAGTTATCTTCTAAGCACCCCAAGGGCACTTTAAATGAATCTACAGGATCTTTCACAGAATTAAAAGTGACTCTTCAGATTAGAAAACTTAGCAATTCAGCTGGATCAGTAATGAACTTGCAGGAATTGTCCTCAGAGGTTAATCCAAGATGTGCTTCATTCACCTTCAGCGGGCTTCAGTACCTTTATCCTGAAACATGTTCCAGGTGAGAGCCTGTAATCCACGTTTGCCTCTATCTGGTTCAGTAGACTTCTTACAAGCTGCAGACCCAGGGAATCTGCATTCTCAAAGTCCACGTCCTCAGGGAACCCGCGACCATTGTCCCTGACCTCAAGCATGTAATGATCATCCTTATTCCTGAAAACAGCCCTTATCTTTCCATCCTGCCCATCGGCGAATGCGTGTCTGAAGCTGTTGGATAGTAGCTCTGAGAGTATCATTCCAAGGGGTACCGCCAGGTCAAGACCCATTTCAGCATCCTCAAAGTACATCTCAAGTCTCACATTTCCAGGTTCAGGTGAGTATGTGCTTAGAATCCCTGAAACAATGCTCCGGGCGTAGCCTGCAAAGTTTATTGCCTCAAAGGATCCCTCATGAATAAACTTCTCATAAGCTTTCCTTATTGACCTTAGACGATTCTGGGTATCCCTGAGGAGCTCATAATCATCCCTGTCCTTTATATATGGGAACTGAAGATTAACTATGCTTGTAATAAGCTGAAGGTTCCTGTCGATCTGCCGGTAGAGGCCATTTATTGTATTCCTCAGTTCAGATATCGTTCTACGGAGCTCAGCCACCTCATTAAGCTTTTCTGAAGCATCCCTTGCAGTTACAAGGATGAAATCCTGGCCTGATAGCTCCAGGGGTCTGAAGCTCAGTTCAAGGGGTACATCCCTGCCATCCGCGTCCATGAACTCCATGATGGTGGTGCATGGGCGGGGTTCCTCAGCCAGGCGGTCAAGTATTATCCTTAGCCCGGACTTCTGAATGAGTGGAATAGCCCTCAACGTTGGAAGGTACCTCCCCCTCAGATTATCGGGATCATACCCCAGCCTATCAGCGAAGGAATTGCTCAGGTCAAGTATGAAACCATTTATATCCTGTAATATCCAGGGTTCAGAAGATTCCAGGAGAAGGTTGAGGTAATCCGGTGATGAACGTATCTCCTCCACGAGGTTCTCATACATTTTTTCGTCGTGTAACTTATCGGTTAAGAAAACCCTTTCAAGCATGATTATCCCCCTAACCTGCTGCGGTGGTCCATCTATAAATCTGATTATTGACCCATAAATCTTTTTCCAGTGTTGTGCCAGATTTCACAAAACCTAAGTTTCTCCATCAGTTTCTCAGGTACATATCAGAGGAGTCATGGGAGTACTATGCTGACCTCCCTAAAGTTTCTCCATCAGTTTCTCAGATACAGACGCCCCAAAGTATGGTAGAGATGCCACGCCCATTGCTGAGATCATCCAGAAGGATATGAGTCTCTCAACAACAGTTACGGCTGCGCTGACAGACGGCGATACGCCTGCTGCCGAATAAAAGACTATCATAACCCCATCAACGGCGCCGAGGCCCCCTGGAAGTAGTGGTATCATGCCAATGAGTGTTGCCAGTATGAAAACCTCTGCTATCACAATAAGTGAGACGCTTGTGCCAAATGCCTCAAATACAAGGTATACCCTTATGATCTCAAGGAGCCACAGGATGAATGAAAGTGGTATTCCATACAGCAACACTCTCTTATCAGCCAGCATTATCCTCATGGTACTCTGAAATTCCCTGAGCGCATTCCTTAGCCTTTTTTCAAGTTTTTCATAGTTCTTTCTGTAGAATCTCCTTACAATGCCAAGTACCCAGCCAAGTATTCTCTCACCGGATTCCCTGTCAATGGATATGTAGAGAGCCAAAAAGAAAGCCGCGGTTATTATTATAACCGAAACTATAAGTGCAGCCACTATCCATGGTGAAAGTTCAAAGTAGAGGACTATTGCGACTATGGTAAGTATGGCCAGAAAGATAAATGGAAATGTGTCAAGACCCCTGTCTGCTATCACAGTTGCAAAGGCAGCCTCCATTGAAGCCCTGGAGTATTTTCCAAGTATGTAGGCCCTTACAGGTTCACCCCCACCCCTTGCGCTTGGCGTGAGGTTATTTATGGCCATGCCCACAAGCAGCATCGGAAATAGGTGCCTTTTTCTTATGTTTATTGAAACAGCCCCCATGGTAAGGGCCCACCTCACGGTGAAGAGTCCTAGGATTATGAATTCCAGGGCAACTGCCATGATTACATAGAGGGGGTTCGCCTTCCGTAGGGCTTCCTCAATCTCTCCGGGCCCTATGAGGGATATCATAACCGCAAGGGCCAGCACTCCTATTGCAATAAGAATTGCGCCTTTGTGTTTCATTTAAACCATCGATATCCTTTCTCAGATATTAGATCACAGCCGCATGAAAACCTGTATTTGTCAAAGTAAATCAAAGCCTTACAAATTCACACGAAAGCCTGTCTGTGTCAAATAGCGCCAGCGTACTCTCCCCTGAAATGTAGCCGCAGAGTTCACCTGGATTAACCATTATGGTTTCTGCACTCACAATGCTCTTTTCATGGGTGTGGCCGGTTACCACAAGGTCATATTTACCACATTCAACAACACAGTCAAGGATCTGCCTGTCATGGCCATGTATAACAGCTATTTTCAAGCCATCAAATTCCAGTTCCTTAAATTCAGATAGCTCTGTGAGTTCAGAGTACGCTGCACGCAGCCCATCCCTTTCACCATCATTGTTTCCAAATATGGCCTCAAATCTCATTTCAAGCCTTCCAAATTCCTGTGCAGTGAATGGCGATATTAAATCCCCTGCATGTATAACAAGATCCACAGATTCCCTGTTGAATAAATTGACCGCCTTCCTTATTGAATCAAGGTTATCATGTGAATCAGCCACCAGTCCTATCAAACAAACCACCCGTAAAAGATACAGTGATCCTACATACATTTATATACTATGATGTTTAAGTTTATGTATGGGATGCGGTGAGGTCATTGATTATTTCTTACTGTTTCTGGTTGGAAGTAATTATATGATTTTGTGCGTCCCTACTTAAGGATGTGATGAATTGTTTGGAGATAACTACTACAGGAAGGAAACCTACTCCACACCCGTCAATGTTGGTGAGGAGTATGAAGTTAAAATTGAAGACCTTGGCAGAGATGGCGATGGAATAGCCCGTGTTGAAGGTTTTGTTGTTTTTGTACCTGGTGCAGGTGTCGGAGACGAAGTTAAAATAAGGATAAGTGCAACCAGGCGCAAGTTTGCTTTCGCTGAAGTTGTAGAATAAACTGGATTGAATTTCATATAAACTGGAGTAGATTATTCTACCCAAAGAACTTTATTTTTTGCTTATTTCCCCATTAGAGTATTATCATCTCCTTATCCATTATTCTAAAAATTTAGAACTTTATTTTTTGCTTATTTCCCCATTAGAGTATTACCATCTCCTTATCCATTATTCTAAAAATTTATATTGGAACACTCCCATTCTTTATATGGTAACATGAGATACATTGGAAAGAGGGACCTTTTTACCGTTGGAAAGTATCTTGGCAATATAATGCAGGGGATAGGCTTCGTTGTTGCATTACCCCTCATTGTTGCACTGATCTACGGTGAAGGAGATTTTTTAAGTTTTATTGTGCCCTCAATTATCTCGTTCAGCATTGGAACTGTGCTAAAGAGATATTCCCCTGAGGAATGCGCCATACGCCTGAAACATGGTATGATGGTTGCATGTCTTGCCTGGCTCTGGGCCGGACTTATAGGTAGCCTCATAATGATGTCAGCCCTTAACATCGATTTTGCAAATGCCTTCTTTGAGAACATGTCTGCATGGACAGGCAGTGGACTCACAGTTTTCTCCAATGTTGAAGCACTCCCAAAATCAATTCTATTCTTAAGAAGTCTTGAACAGTGGATTGGTGGGCTTGGTGTTGTTATCGTTGTTATAGGTGTTCTAATAAGACCTGGTACGGCTGCTGCACGTTTATACAAGTCCGAGGCACGGGAGGAACGGATAAAACCCAGCATAGCAAACACCGTCAGGACTATCTGGTGGATCTACCTCACTTACACGGTCCTCGGGATCGTCCTCTATGGGCTGACAGGTATGCCCCTCTTTGATGCCATCAACAACACCCTCACAAACCTCTCAACGGGGGGAATGTCCATAAAGAACCTCAACATCGGCTACTACCGTAGCGATGCTGTGTACCTTGTAACCATGTTTCTCATGATACTTGGGGGAACAAGCTTCCTTGTACACTACCAGGCCATAAAGGGAAGATTCTCAAATGTTTTGAGGGATATACAGCTGCAGGCAACCTTTGCCTTCATAACCCTTTTCACGGTCCTTTCGATCTACATTGGTGGTGTTGCCCCCCTTGAATCTGTCTACCATGTGATATCAGCCCTCAGCTGCACCGGTTCAAGTATAAGTTCAACCAGTCAGATGGTTGCCTGGTCAGGGTACTTCAAGATAGTTCTAATAATATGCATGCTCACAGGTATGGCAGCAGGTTCAACCACAGGGGCTGTGAAGATAATCCGTGTCATAACTGTACTGAAGGGTGTCTACTGGGACATCATGAGGATACTGGCACCAGAGGGTTCTGTTATACCAAGAAAGATATCATGCAAGTCTGTGAGTGACGCTGAGATAAGGGAGGCCGGTTCATACATAAGCCTTTACTTTATCCTTCTCTTTTTCACATGGTCAGTTCTTGTAACCTATGGATATGACCCCCTCAACTCCCTCTTTGAGGCGGCCTCTGCCCAGGGAAACGTTGGGCTCAGTATGGGGATAACCAGTTTCAATCTCCCCCTGATACCAAAAATAGCCCTCATAATCAGCATGTGGCTTGGAAGACTCGAGATAATCCCTGTTCTTGTGTTAATACGTGGTTTAGTGGAGGCCTTCAAGGTTAACTGAGCCACTAGAATAGGCGCATGATCATTATCTTCACTGAAAAACCTTATTAATGATGACGTTTAACACAAGTAAACACGAGTAATGATTATCTTTATTCTGCCTGAAGTCTGAAAGGTGTGGATATGTATGTTGTTATAATGGGCGGAGGAAGAGTTGGTTTAACACTTGCAAACCTCCTTATATCAGATGGAAATGATGTGACTCTCATAGAAAATGATGAAACGCTCTGTGCCAATGCTGCAGTTGAACTGGACGCCCTTGTGATCTGCGGTAACGGTACAGACATAAAAACCCTCGAAGAGGCCAACATAAACAATGCAGATGTCTTTGTTGCGGCCACAGGGAATGATGAGGCCAACCTTCTAAGCTGCATACTCGTGAGGGAGTACAATATACCAAAGATCATAGCAAGGGTCAGCAACCCGGACCACGAGGACGCCTTCAAGAAGGTTGGCATAGATCACGTTATAAGCCCTGAGAGGACCGCTGCAGGTTACCTTGAGAAACTGATAACGAGGCCAAAGGTGGCTGACCTCATCGTCCTTGGGCATGGGGATGCCGAGATCCTTGATATGGAGATAAAGAGCAGTAAAATTGTTGGGAAGAAGGTCAAGGATGTTTCGCCAACTGAAAAGTACATCATTGTGGCCATATACAGTAACGGTGACCTCATAATACCCCAGCCGGATATGGTCCTTGAGAGGGGAGCCAAGATATCTGTACTTGTAAAGACCGAGGCTGTGAATGAGGTTACAAAGAAATTCACAGGATAACTACCCTCAGTCTTTTTTCATTGCTTTTACTGAATCAAACTCTCGCAGATCAACCTCATCCAGTATAAGCCATTGGCAGAAGGAGAATTGTGGTTATATATGGTGAACTATGGTTAAATGGTACTTCATGCCGCCTTTACCGCCTGTAGTGGCGTTCATGCCAGGTGGTGAGCTATGGTTAAATGGTGCTTCATGGCTGGCCTCATCACTGGACTGCTCACAGGTATTCTGATTGGCACCTACCTGGAGAGCTGGATTTCAGATGACACCCAGACACCGCTCGATGAATGGGGAAGTTACCCTGAGCCGTTAAATGGCACGAGCATTATATCATATAAGAACAGCTGCTCTCAGCTCAACCTATCAGACGTTGAGGAGAACCCATTCTCACCCAAGGAGAGAAGGGTGTGGGTTGATGGAATAGTATTCAGGAAATATGAATTTGAAAGTATCAACAGAACAGTGCCCCTTATGGTACTCAGCGTATCCCCGGGGCCCGGTTATGTGCTTGTTAGATATGGTGCAGCAAGCCCTCTAAAAGCAGGGGATCATGTGAGGGTTTACGGGGAGTATTTCTATCCCGCCAGGAATGAAATAGCACCTGAAATTCGGGACAGAAATTTGCCCGGGATAAAAGCAGTTTACATGCAGAAAATGGAAATAACACTAACTGAAGCCAGGCCCAAACCATTACCCTATCCCAAGGAAGGTCGCGGCCAGTTCCACATGCCTTGAACCATTATCAACCCATGGCCCGTGACCAGGGAATAGGTACTCAATGTCGAGTTTCATGAGTTTTTTAATGGACTCTGCGAGTTCATTGATGTCTCCACCCACATCTACCCGACCGAATCCCCCATCGGCAAAAACCGTGTCCCCTGAGATGAGTGAACTGCCATCATAGAGGCATATGCATCCGGGTGTGTGACCGGGTGTGTGTATAACCTCAAAGTCACCTATGAAGTCCCCACCCCCGATTTCAACAGCCACTTCCATTGGCTCCATGGATGCCGAGAACATGTAGGCAACCGTTTTGGCATCGTCCCCCTCCCTGAGTGCGTCTGCATCAAGACTGTGAATTGCTATATCTGCATCGAAGAGCCTGTTTCCACCGGTATGGTCAAAGTGGCAGTGGGTGTTCACTATATGCTTTATGGTGTCGGGGTCAACACCCGCCATTCTTATCCTACTCATGAGGTTATCAGGGTTCATACCGGTCCCTGTATCAACCACCGTGTCTCCGAGGATGTATATGTTAGAATCAAAAAGGGTTCCTTCAATCGCTATTATATTATCGAATTTCTGTATCATGAAAGCGCCTCAGAAAAAGGGGGTGATGGGGTCACTGGGATTTGAACCCAGATCCTAGGATTTCTCTTGTCTCAGTACTCCAATCGGTCATCATACTGTAGTCAGAGCGCGCATTTTCTTCAAAGACAACTGGAGTCCCAGATGATAGCCTGGTTACACCATGACCCCATTTGATAGAAATGTTGAAGCCAAGGGTGAGATTTGAACTCACGTGTAATGGATCTGCAGTCCACCGCTTCGCCACTAAGCTACCTTGGCATAGAGTAACTAATATCAGAATTAGTATTTAAAGTTTGCGGTCCCTTCATCTGAGTCGGGTCTGCCTTTCGCGGCCGGTGATCTCATGTATATCCCTGCCCCTCTCAAGGGCAATATCAAGGTCAAGCCTGTAATTTTCTGATGGTGTCATCTCAAGGTCAGCCGGTGAGAGAAAGATCCAGTCCCTGTACCTGAATTTTACCCCAATATAGGGTTCTGCGCCGAATATTTCTGAGAACTCCAGAAGCCCCTTTATCTTCCCTGAATCAATGTATATGCGTTCACCTGATGTCATCTTGACCTCGATTGCAAGGTATATTTCTCCGTTCCCTGCTATGATATCAGGAAGGGGTTTCTTCGTGGCCCCCCCAGAGGCCGGTGCCCTCATGGCAGCAAAATCCTTTTCCCAGAGGAGTTTCACAAGGTCCCTCTCTCCCCGCGATCCATCCCTAACCATGAAGACACCCTAAGACTCTCAATTCTCCCTTTCCAGAAACACTAAACAGCAGCCGGGACACACTAAATAACACTCTCAATTCTCCTTGCCCTGAAGGTTCCCCTTCCACTGTCACTGAGCCAGTCAATGAGCGCATCCTTTACAATGACATTCTGGTCATGGAGATGGATATCAACTGTCAAGCCGGACCTGTTGAAGCTATCATCAGAGGGTATGAACCGTATGAATGTTCCTGTGAAGTGGTACCTTGTTTTAAGGAACCACTGTGTCAGGTAAATGCCCTCCATGATTCCTATCTCCTCGCCCTCCCGGATCACAGTCGCCCTGAAGGAGGCACAGGTCCTTTCAATACGTATCATATAATCAGCCATGGTGTTCTGAGGTGCTTTACCGGAATCCGCAGCCGGTACTGAAAATCTTCATCATAACACAATAAATAATTTTCCATGGATGATTAATAAAGCCTCGCATGAAGCATCGGTGATTTCACCGGGGGTCTGAGCTGGTAATCAGATGGATGACAATAAACCGTGTCGTGGGGTGCCCGAATTTTATATTCTCCAGAACTTGATGGTTTTCAGATAATGAAAAAATGATTGATGAGAATGGGGCCGGGGCCGAGATTTGAACCCGAGTCGCGGGATCCACAGTCCCGAAGGATAACCACCTACCCCACCCCGGCAGTTGAATTCTATCACAGTGCGGGGGCAGGGATTCGAACCCTGGTAGGCCTACGCCAACAGGTCCTAAGCCTGTCCCCTTTGGCCAGCTCGGGCACCCCCGCAGCAATGATGCTCAATATGAAGAATAATCATAAAAGGTAAGAAATGCTCCGGCCGGGATTTGAACCCGAGTCTTCGGCTCGAAAGGCCGAAATGATTGGCCGGACTACACTACCGGAGCCTCTGATTACCGATTAAGTGGGCCCAATGGGATTCGAACCCATGGCCGCCCGGTTATGAGCCGGGCGCTCTACCTGGCTAAGCTATGGGCCCATGACGCCGCCGACAGGGCTCGAACCTGTGACCAATCGGTTAACAGCCGAACACTCTACCTACTGAGCTACGGCGGCACCTGCCAAGTACAAGTCCTTGCTTGCAACAAACCAGTGGTTTGTGGTGCACATCCCAAGGCGTACAATTAGATTTATACCCATCATATATAAAGTTTTCGGTTTAGCGGTGGTTCTGCAGACACCCCATGAGGATGGAGATCATATGCTGAATAATGCTGACGCCGTCGCTGCCATCACAAGAGCCACAAACACGATCATCAGTGACTGGGACTTTCTCCTGGAGGATGAAAGCACATAGATTACAGATACCATGAGGGCTGCTATAGCACCCGTGAATCCAAATATTCTGCCAAGGATCACCATGAGGATCACGAGCACCAGTGCGCCGCGCAGGGCGGTATCCCACTCGAAACCCTCCTTTCTGGTATCACTGAACTCTTTCCTCTGGAGCTCCCTTTTAACGGTGGGTTCTCTGAAATCCCCGGACATGAACCTGGATTTGAGTGGTTTTTCCTCAAGGAGGGTTCCACAGTTCCTGCAGAACCTTGATCCCTCCCTGTTTCTTTCGCCACAGCTTGGGCAGTAAACCATATCAATCAGCCTCAATGTATCAACATCAAAGCTTATCTCAACAAAAGTTTATAAAGGTATTCTGCAGAGCAGAGAGTGTCAGATATGAACGTTATAGAATCACTGAAGGAAATGGATATACTCAAATTGATGAACAGGGCCAGTGAGATCACCCTCAAACATCATGGGGATATCATAACACTGGAAAGGGCAGTTTTTCTCTCATGGTGGTGTGAAAGGGGGGACTGTGCCTTCTGCTATATGAGCACACAGAAACCACGAATAAGGGAACCATCAAAGGCCAGAAGAAATGTAAACGCCATACTGGCAGAGGCCGAAATATGCAGGAGGCTGGGGTGGAACATAGAGTTCCTCTCAGGTGGCTATGGTTCATTCTCCCCCCAGGAGATAAAGGGGATCGCAGAGAGAATAAGGGATATAACAGGATCCCCCGTCTGGCTGAACACCGGAATAACCCCCGATCTTGAAATATACGGTGATGAAGTGGAGGGTATAACAGGGGCGCTGGAGGTTGCAAACCCTGACCTTCAGAGGAAACTGTGCCCCAGCAAACCACGAGAAGACATAGCTGAAATGCTTGAGGCAGCCAGGGACCTGGGATTCAGGAGGGGCATCACCATAATACTGGGAGTCGGTGAGACACCCGATGACCTCAGATACCTCTTCGAATTTATAGGGGATCTTGAAATAGACCGTGTGACCTTCTATGCCCTCAACCCCCATGAGGGGACGGTGTTTGAGAATCAGCCCCAGCCCGCCACCCTGTATTATGCAGGAACAGTTGCCGCTACAAGGATAGAGTTCCCTGACCTGGAGATCATCACAGGTACCTGGATGGATAACCTTGGAAGTATAGGTCCCCTGGTCCTCAGCGGGGCCAATGGAATAACCAAATTCCCACTTTTCAAGATGTTCGGCACTTCCTACGGAAAGCGTGTTGAGGAGGAGGTTAGGTGGGCCGGGAGGAGACTTGCAGGTACATTCACAGATGTGGAGAGGCTCAGAAGGGGCAGGTCCTACCCTGAAATTGACCCCTTCATAGAGAGGTATGTTAATGGATGTCTGAAAAATCTTAAATTGCTTTAAGTTGATGATAATAATATAATCTGATATTCCATCACTTTGAACCATGTTACCATGAAAAGGAGGAATAAACATTAAGATGAAATGTGGCCTTGAAATTCATGTTCAGCTTGACACCAGATCAAAGCTATTCTGCAGATGCCCGACAGATTACCAGGATGCCCCCCCAAACACAAATATATGTCCGGTGTGCCTCAACCAGCCAGGGGCCAAACCACATCCGCCAAACAGGAGCGCCCTTGAGGGGGCTCTGAAGATCGCCCTCATGCTTGACTGCAGAATAAACCCTGAGATCACATACTTCATGCGTAAGCACTACAACTACCCGGACCTCCCATCAGGTTACCAGAGGACATCAATACCCGTGGGACTCGAAGGGGAGCTCAACGGCGTTAGGATCAGGGAGGTGCACATAGAGGAGGACCCTGGTCAGTATAAACCGGACCATGGTGTAGTTGACTTCAACAGGTCAGGCATACCCCTCATCGAAATTGTTACAGAGCCGGACATGAGGTCACCCGAGGAGGCCAGGAACTTCCTCAGGGAACTCATAAGGGTGCTGGAGTACAGTGGCTGTGCCCGTGGTGAGGGCACGATGAGGGCCGACGTCAACATATCCCTTGAGGGGGGCCGCAGGGTTGAGATAAAGAACATAAACTCAATAAAGGGTGCCTACAGGGCCCTTAAGTTTGAGATGGTGAGGCAGAAGAACCTCCTGAAGAGAGGTGTTGAGGTTAAGCAGGAAACGCGTGCATTTCTTGAATCACAGATGATAACCGTTTCCATGAGGCTCAAGGAGGAGGCAGAGGACTACAGATACATACCTGATCCTGACCTCCCCCCAATGCACTTTGAAGATGAACTGGTGGATGGTATCAGGGATGGAATACCAGAGGCACCCCACCTCAAGGTGAAACGCTTCATGGAGGAATATGGTTTAAGGGAGGAGGACGCAAGGGTGCTGACCTCAGAACTGGAACTTGCAGATGCCTTTGAGGAGGTTGCAGCATCCATAGACCCTGAGTTTGCGGCTCTCTGGATGCGGGACGAACTCAAGAGGGTGCTCTACTACAACAGGGTGAGCTTTGCAGAAAGCAGTATAACCCCCCAGAATATTGTGGAACTCCTTGAGATGATACAGAAGAAGGAGGTAACCACCAAGGCCGCCAAAAAGATCATAGAGGAAATGCCATTTAACACCAGGAGCCCCCGGGAGATAGCCACCGAAATGGGGCTCATAGGAATCATAGATGAATCCCGGGTCATAGAGGCTGTTGAGCAGGCTATAAGGGAAAACCCCCAGGCAGTCCAGGATTACCATGATGGTAAGGAGGCTGCCATAAACTTCCTGGTGGGGCAGGTGATGAGAATCACCCGTGGAAAGGCAGAGCCTGAACGGACAGTTGAACTGATAAAGGAAAGGATCTGAGGTGCATGGCCAAGAACGTCCTGGATCTTCTTATGTGGCATCCTAAATGGGATATTAAAAGGTGCAGGATAAGTTACATCCACAGGGGGGCCCATAGGAACCTCAAAACAGTTCAGGGGTCGGATATTGAAAGACTCGAGAGGGGCTTCCTTGTGCTGAGTAATGGTGCATCGATACCCTACCACAGGGTGGTTAAAATAGTCTGCGATAACAGTTTCATCTGGAAAAAACAGAAGAAGGGATAGGATGAGCAATAAGGCACTTGTGAAGGATTACATGACCCGGGACGTTATAACGGTCTCCTCAGACACATCAACCGCGGAGATCATCAAGCTCATGAAGGAAACAGGTCACGACGGTTTCCCGGTCAAGGATAACGGTACCGTGATAGGGATGGTGACTGCCTTCGACCTCCTCATAAAGCCATGGGTCAAAACAGTATCAGAGATCATGTCAAGGGACGTGGTGGTTGCAGACCAGGATATGTCCCTCAATGACGCTGCAAGGGTCATGTTCAGGATGGGGATCTCAAGACTGCCGGTCATAGATAAGGAAGGTAAACTGGTGGGTATAATAACAAACACAGATATCGTGCGATCCCATATCGAACGTTCCACCCCCATGAAAGTTAACTACTTCAAGAAGACCCTAGAACAGCTCTATGGTGTTAAACCTGAGGTTAAACGGATGACTGTCCCCATCGAAAAACTTCGGCCAACCCAGAGCAAGGTATATGCCGATGAACTCCAGGGGAGAACCTATGAAATTAAAAGGGGCCTTGCAGAGCCCACGATAGTTGTAAAGACAGGTGACAGGTATGTCCTGGTTGACGGTCACCACAGGACGCTGGCATCCTACAGGCTGGGCTGCAAGGAGATAGACTCATATGTTATCGATATCAAGAAGGACATGAAGCTGGGTATGGAGAAGACAGCGGACCTCAACGGCGTTTATACTCTGGACGACATTGAGGTTATAGACGACGCCCAGCACCCCCTGATTGCGATAACAACCAGCATGAGAAAAGCCATGGCAGGTAAGAAGAATGGTGGATGAGGGAATTTTAAGGGAAATTTACGCTGTACTTGAGGACCGTCGCGATAACCCTGCGGACTCCTACACATCCAAACTCATGAAGGATGATGAGAAAAGGGCCGAGGATAAGATACTCGAGAAGATCGGTGAGGAGGCAGCAGAGGTGATAATAGCTTCAAAGAACAATGAGCGTCTCGTGGAGGAGTCTGCTGACCTGATATTCCACACACTTCTCCTTCTCGTATACAAGGGGATTCCATTTGATAACCTGCTTGAGGAGTTCGCCTCGAGAAGAAAATAACTGATTATAACTGAAGGGCACCTCAGTGAAGTGGTAGTTCCATCTGGTAGAATCCTCTTTTTAAAATTTTTATCTCCTTTTTACCTGTGAATCTGAATCCAAATTTACTGTAAAGGTTCAGTGCAGGGGTATTTGCAGGTGAAACATCCAGTGTAAGTCTATCAAGACCCCTGTCCTCTGCAATCATCCGGGCCTCCTGCAGGAGCCTGAAGCCAACACCCTGCCCCCTTGCTTCAGGTGCGACTGCAAGGGATGCTATGTAGAGGTCACCATCCTCAACCCTCTGGGTACTCAGGGAGTCAATGAGGTTCATCATCATGACCCTCAGGGCATCACCGGGCCCCAGATTCCTGAATAAATCAATAACTCCAGATTCACTGCCCTCAAGGTCATAGGCCAGCACACCCAGGACCTCTCCTTCACTGGATGCCAGGATTATTCTCTCAGGGTCCCAGCAGACACCCATTCTTAAAAGTTTTTCCAGTATATTCTCAGGGTTTTTGAAAAAAAGGCCAAAGAGTTGCCGGTCAGTCTCATAGATGAGCCTTCCTACAGTCTCCGAGAAGCGGGGTTCGAACTGGACAATATCCATGATACCATCTTCATTAAATCAGTATTGTCTTCCTAGACATGGTACTTCATAATTAATTGAAATAATAAAAACATGGGGGCTGTGAAAAAATGGAGGGTAGTTAAAAAAATAATTACTGCTCTGCGTCGAGCATTTCGCCGTATTCAATCTCTATCTGGCAGCCCTTGGGGCCACAGCAGAAGTGCTGCAGATCAAAGTTCACAAGCATGATTTCACCTCTCAAGCTTCTTTACTATAATAAAGTAACTTAAAGTATTTAAATGATGTACTTACATAAACTGTATATACATACACAAAGTATACCTGATTACATGGATGATATTATGGATGATGACGACTACATATGTTCTGTTGAGGCTGCCATTAACGAGATAGGGGGTAAATGGAAGTCTCTTGTCCTCTGTTCCCTCAAAGATGGTAAGCTCCGCTTCAGTGAGATAAACAAAAAGATACCCAGGATAACCCAGAGGATGCTCACCAAAACCCTCCGTGAACTTGAGGCAAACGGCCTCATAAACAGGGCGGTATACCCTGAGGTGCCCCCGAGGGTTGAGTACTGCCTAACTGAAAAGGGGAAGTCAGTCATACCCATTCTCGACGAGCTCTGTGAATGGGGTAAAAGGTACGGTACACACGAAAAATGATCAATCACCTGCAAAGGCCCTCAGTATTTTAACCGCGAGTACAGCGGCCCCGAAACCGTTATCTATATTGACAACCCCTATCCCAGGGGAACACGACTGTAGCATAGAGTTAAGTGCCACAAAACCGCCCTCACCGACCCCGTAACCAACAGACGCTGGAACACCTATAACCGGCACGTCAACAAGACCGGCTACCACAGAGGGAAGCGCCCCCTCCATTCCAGCCACCACGATGAGCACCTTTACCCCTGATTCAAGCATCCTCTGCAGTGGTTCCAGGAGCCGGTGGATGCCGGCAACCCCAACATCATATGCCGTGATGACCTCACAGCCAGCCTCCTCTGCAACCACCCTTGCCTCCTCTGCAACGGGTATATCTGATGTTCCCGCAGAAAGTACACCGATCTTACCCAATATTTCAGGTTTCCCTGACCTGACAGCAAGCACCCTGGCCGATTCATAGTAATCAGCGGTGTAATCATCTCCAAGAGCCAGTGCATCCATGATCCTCTCAGCCCTTTGAGGGGGGAGCCTTGTTACAATAACGTCCCCAACAGTTCTTATGATATCAATTATATCCTGATCACTCTTTCCAGGTGCAAATACCGCCTCAGGGAACCCTGTTCTTTTCTCACGCAGTATATCAAACCTGACCCTATCACCCAGTTTAAGCTGCGCCGATTCAATCGCCCTTTCTGCCTCTTCAACCGAGATTTCGCCCCTGAGGAGTTTGCTTAAAATCCATCTCACTGACATCACTACCTAATTTATAAGTTCATGAATATAATCTTAGCATGATGCACTGAACTGTCATCTGTATAACTCATGAATATAATCCTAAATGATGCACTGAACTGTCATCTGTGAAAATCCTTAAAGGAGATAGAATGTACCGTGCCCATCTCACTGTTGAGGGAATAGTGCAGGGTGTTGGCTTCAGGCCAGCCGTCTACAGACTTGCACATGAACTTGGACTTGCAGGATACGTCAGGAACCTGGGAAACAGGGTTGAAATTGTCCTTGAGGGCGGTGAGGATACAATCAAAAAGTTCATCGAGAGGCTAAGGACAGAAAAACCCCCAATTTCAAGAATAAACCACATAAAAAATGAGATGACCTCCATCGACAGTCCCTCCTTCAGCGACTTCAGTATAAAGGAGAGCTCATCAGAGTCATCAGGGACGTCTGTTATACCTGCAGACGTTGCAACCTGCAGCAGGTGCCTTGAGGAGATAATGGATGAGGGTAACAGGCGTTACCTCTACCCCTTCACCGCATGCACAGACTGCGGGCCCCGCTTCACGGTGATTGAATCCATCCCCTATGACCGTGAGAGGACCAGCATGCGTGAATTCCCACTCTGCAGCTCCTGCATGGAGGAGTACCTCAACCCCCTTGACAGGAGGTACCATGCAGAGGCAACATGCTGCCCTGTATGCGGTCCAAGTCCATTCCTGTGGCGTGATGATATTATTGAAACAGATAACCCCCTGAAAATGGCTGCAGAACTTCTTGATGAGGGTAAAATACTCGCGGTTAAGGGTATAGGGGGCACTCATCTGGTCTGCCGGGCAGACGATGAGGATGCCGTGATGAAACTCCGCTCAAGGCTTGGAAGGCCCAGCCAGCCATTCGCCTGCATGTCCCCTGATGTTTCCTCAGTGAAGGTCTATGCATGCATATCTGAAGCCGAGGAGAAGGCCTTAACCTCCCGGCGAAGGCCAATAGTTGTCCTGAATAAAAACAGTGACTACCCCCTGGCCCCCTCAGTTGCACCGGGCCTCCACAACATAGGGGTCATGTTACCATACTCTGGCATGCATCATGTTCTCTTCAGATACACCGCGGCCCCGGCCTATGTTATGACCTCAGCCAATAAGCCAGGCGACCCCATGTTCATCAGGAACAGTGAGATAACAAGGGGACTCCATGATATAGCCGACTACTTCCTTCTCCATGACCGTAAAATCATAAACCGCTGCGATGACTCTGTTGTCCGCTTCAGGGGTGGGGAGATGGCCTTCATAAGGAGGTCCAGGGGATACGCACCTGAGCCCTATGACCTCACGCATCTATCAGAGAATCTATCGGCCCTCTGCCTTGGACCGGAACTTGATGTGACCTTCTCTGTGCTTAAGGGTGGCCAGTGCTATGTATCACAGCACATAGGCAACACCTCAAGGTATGACACCCTCCTCTTCCTCAAGGACGCGGTGAATTACCTCATGGGTATAACAGGCACCGAATCCGTGGATGTCATAGCCTGTGACCTCCACCCGCAGTTCCTGACAACTTCGTATGCCGAGGAGCTCTCTGAGAGGTTCTCTGCAGACATTCTGAGGGTCCAGCACCACCATGCCCATGCCCTGGCACTCATGCTCGATAATGGTGTCGATGAGTGCGTGTGTATAGCTGCAGATGGTGTTGGCTACGGTGCAGATGGCACATCCTGGGGTGGTGAGATCCTCCACTGCCAAGGCCATGAATATTCAAGGGTTGGGAGCCTCATGCCCCAGAAGATGCCTGGAGGTGACCTTGCAACAAGGTACCCTGCAAGGATGCTGCTCTCAATGCTCCTGGACAGCTATGATGGGGACATCCGTGAACTCTTCATTGAAAGGTACCTGGATTACTTCCCCCACGGTGAAAGGGAGATTGATGTTGTATTAAAGCAGATGGAAACTGGAATCAACACCGGAATGAGCAGCAGCACCGGCAGAGTCCTTGACGCAATTTCAGCAGCCCTCAGAATATGTGGAAGGAGAACCTATGAGGGTGAGTGTGCCATGAAACTTGAATCAACTGCCTTCATGGCTAAAGGAGAACTCAGAATACCCTCCAGAATCCTGAGGAGGGATGGGAGGTACATCCTTGATACATCAGATATACTCATGGATGTCATGGATCTCCTGGAATCCGGTGAGAACAGGGCAGAGATAGCCCATGCTGCCCAGCGAGCCGTTGCAGAGGGACTTGCAGAGATGGCTGTCCTTGCAGCTGAGAATCTGGGAGTTGAGGTTATAGGGGGAACCGGTGGTGTTTTCTACAATGAGGCCATAAGCCTCGCGGTTAGGGATTACGTTACAGAGAGGGGTTACAGTTTCATTCAGCACAGAAATTCATGTGCAGGTGATGGTTCAGTGTCCCTTGGGCAGGCCGTTGCAGCTGCACTTGAATACAGAAAATAACTAGGCCTCTGATGTCCTCCATGAAATGGAATCTGGTGTCTCAGGAACTGCTCTACGGGCCTCAGATAAATGCAAAAAAGCCGGCTTGCTGGGAACTATTCCATCTTTCTTCGCATCTCTGCCTCGCGGAGGAGGTCCTCGGCCCGCTTTTTGAGGTGCTCGTAGAGCCTTATGAGGTTCTTTAACTCCTCAATGGCCTCCCACTGACCATTCATTAGCTTATTTTCAATGTTAAGCAATCTGGACCACTCATCACCTGGGGGGAGCTGTTTCCTTCTGAGGAGGTCATCCACAACATCCACCCTGAAGTTGTTCCTGTTTATGGTTATGCTGATGTGGATGTCCCTTGATATATCATAGTATTTGCGGGGCCTTCCCCTCTCTATCTTCCTGAAGAAGGAGCTTAAAATCCCTGCCTCCTCCATCGCCCTGAGGTGCTCTATTATTGCCTTCTGGCCAATATCCAGTTCCTTTGATATTTCACTGACAAATCTGGGCTCCTCACGGAGGAGGTTTATGATCTCCCTCCTGGTCTTGCAGCCCATAACATCAAGTATAACTTCCATGTTCCGCTCTTCAGTGGACTTTTCTCTCATCACGGTATGGTATGTCGAAAGGTTTATATAACCTTTTGTAAGTATAATAGCTATAAGGTTATAGGTAACCTCTGGTAACTTTAATTTCTGTAAAAAATGAAAGGTGAAGCAATGTGCGAAGAGAAAAAAACTGATTCTAAACCAGCCAATAACTGTGAAGATGAATTAAAGGAACTTAAAAAACGACTGAAAGAACTTGAAAGTGAACTCGCGGTTAAGGAAGATGAACTCAGCGAATACGTCTCACACCTCCAGAGACTGCAGGCCGACTTTGAAAACTACAAGAAACAGAAGGAAAAACAGGAGCTGGAACTCATAAAAAATGCAAATGAGAGGCTCATACTGAACCTCCTGGACGTATACGAGGACCTTGAAAGGGCCCTTGAAAACCGGGAGAATGATGGTGACGGCCTGGAGGTCATCTACAGGAAATTCAGGGACACCCTCAGGAAGGAGGGTCTGAGTGAGATACCCGCCGAGGGTGAAAAATTCGATCCATTCCTCCACGAGGCAGTTATGGTTGAGAACCATGATGAATACGATGATGGAATCATAATAGAGGAGTTATCAAGGGGTTACAGACTCAACGACAGGATAATAAAACATTCAATAGTCAAGGTATGTAAGAAAAGCTGATTTGAGGTGATCATGTGGCAAAAAAAGAAAAAATTCTCGGTATTGACCTTGGAACAAGTAACTCTGCAGCCGCAGTACTTATAGGTGGAAAACCAACCATCATACCCAGCGCAGAGGGGGCATCACAGTACGGAAAATCATTCCCAAGCTGCGTTGCATTCACAGAGGACGGTCAGATGCTTGTGGGTGAACCTGCAAGACGCCAGGCAGTCACAAACCCTGAGAACACCATAACGGCCATAAAAAGGAGTATGGGTACAGACAGAAAGGTGAAGGTCCAGGGTAAGGAGTACACACCACAGGAGATATCAGCATTCATCCTCCAGAAGATCAAGAAGGACGCAGAGGCCTTCCTAGGTGAGGAGATAAAGAAAGCCGTCATCACAGTACCCGCCTACTTCGACGACAACCAGAGGACAGCCACCAAGGACGCAGGTACAATCGCAGGGCTCGACGTTGTAAGACTCGTCAACGAGCCAACAGCAGCAAGCCTCGCCTACGGCCTTGACAAGGAAGACGAGGACATGGTCATCATGGTCTTCGACCTGGGTGGAGGTACACTGGACGTTACAATCATGGAATTCGGTGGGGGAGTCTTTGAGGTTAGATCAACCAGCGGTGACACCCAGCTGGGTGGGACCGACATGGACAACGCAATAATGAATTACCTTGCCGATGAATTCAAAAAGGAAACAGGAATAGACCTCATGGAGGACGATCAGGCAGTTCAGAGGCTCAGGGAGGCTGCTGAGAAGGCCAAGATAGAGCTCTCAACAACCCTCACAACCGAGGTGAACCTCCCCTACATCACCGTGGCCCAGGACGGACCAAAACACCTTATAAAGACCATCACAAGGGCGAAACTGGAGGAACTGGTTGATCCAATCGTGCAGAAATGTGCCGGGCCAATGGAACAGGCGCTGAAGGACGCCAAGATGACCAGGGAGGATGTGGATAAAATAATACTGGTCGGTGGACCCACAAGGATGCCCATCGTCCAGAAATTCGTTGAGGACTTCATAGGAAAACCCGTTGAGAGGGGAATAGACCCCATGGAATGTGTTGCCATGGGTGCAGCCATACAGGGTGGTGTCCTTGCAGGGGAGATAAAGGACCTTGTACTTCTGGATGTGACGCCACTGTCCCTGGGTATAGAAACCCTTGGAGGGGTCTTCACCAAGCTCATAGAGAGGAACACCACGATACCCACAAAGAAGAGTCAGATATTCTCAACAGCGGCAGACAACCAGACATCCGTGGACATACACGTCCTTCAGGGTGAGAGGCCAATGGCCGCAGACAACACAAGCCTCGGAAGGTTCCAGCTGGTGGGAATACCACCAGCGCCACGTGGAGTACCCCAGATAGAGGTGACCTTCGATATAGACGCAAACGGTATACTGAACGTATCAGCAAAGGACCTTGGAACAGGTAAGGAACAGGCCATAACAATAACAGCACCCAACAAGCTCTCAGAGGAGGAGATAAAACAGAAGATTGAGGAGGCCAAAAAACACGCCGAGGAGGACAGGAGAAAACAGGAGGAAATCGAAATAAGAAACAACGCCGATTCAATGATATACACCGCCGAGAAGACCCTGGAGGAGCTTGGAGATAAGGTGCCATCAGATAAGAAGGAGGAAGTTGAAAAACAGGTCAGTGAACTAAGGGAACTCATAGCAGGCGACGATGTCCAGGCCATCAAATCAAAGACCGAGGAGCTCACAAAGACCGTCCAGGAAATCGGTGCGGTTATATACCAGCAGGCTGCCCAGCAGCAGGCAGAGAACACAGCATCACAGGGTGAAAACCAGGGCGACGACACCATAGATGCTGACTTTGAGGTCAAGAACTGAGGCCTCCCCCACCTTTTTATTCTCTGATGTGCAACTATTTTTAGCTGATCACTTCCAGATTCTATACCAGGTGAAAATCGATGGCTAAGCGTGACTACTATGAGGTTCTCGGTGTGGATAGGGGTGCCGATAAGAAGGAGATAAAGAAGGCCTACCGGAGGCTTGCAAGGAAGTACCACCCCGACGTCAGCGATGATCCTGATGCAGCCGAAAAGTTCAAGGAGATAAGTGAGGCCTACGCAGTCCTCTCTGATGATGAGAAGAGGAGAAGGTACGACCAGTTCGGCCATGCAGGTATGGAAGGCTTCAGTCAGGAGGATATATTCAACAACATCAACTTTGAGGACATATTCAGCGGCCTGGGATTTGATATAGGGAACATCTTCGACATGTTCGGTTTCGGTGGGGGAAGGAGACATGGCCCCCAGAGAGGTGCTGACCTCACCTACACCCTTGAGATAAGTCTTGAGGATGCCTACAGTGGCCTTGAAACGGACATAAGGGTCCCCCACACAAAGAAGTGTCCGGTGTGTCATGGAAGCAGGGCCGAGCCAGGTACCGGTACAAGGACCTGCTCCACCTGTGGGGGCAGTGGACAGGTGCGGCAGGTGCGTAACACCATCCTCGGGCAGATGATGAACATAACGACCTGCCCTGACTGTCACGGCGAGGGAACCATTGTTGAAAAGCCCTGCAGCAACTGTAACAGTAAGGGAGTTGTCAGAAAAACAAGTACAATCCACGTGAAGGTTCCGCCAGGCGTTGAGACAGGATCCAGACTCAGGATCCCCGGTGAGGGGGAGATGGGTCTTCGTGGTGGGGAACCAGGGGACCTCTACGTGGTCATTAAGGTCAAACCCCACAGTATCTTCAGGAGGGAGGGGGCAAACCTCTACACAGAGAAGCCAATAAGTTTCGTGCAGGCCGCCCTGGGTGACACCGTGGAGGTTCCAACCCTTGACAGGCCAGTGCAATTAAAGATACCTGCTGGAACACAGAGTGGCACAACCTTCCGTGTTAAGGGGCATGGGATGCCCCACCTAAAATGGAATGGCTACGGGAATCTCTACGTGAAGGTCAAGGTTGTAACACCGAGAAAGCTGACTCCAAAGCAGAAGGAACTACTCAGGGAATTTGCAAGTATCAGTGGGGATGAGATCCACGAGGATAAGGGATTCTTTGATAAGGTCAAGGATGCCATAATCCACTGAACCCCTCCCCACCTCATTTTTTCAAGCCCCTTTACTGATGATCAGTGGTGTGAACCTCAGCTATACTGGAATATACCTCCTTTTTATACATTAAAAGTAACATTAGTCCCTAAAGTTGCTATAAACTTAGATGTGAAACATGATAAAAGATCCATACAGTATCCTAATTTTCAGATGAGAGAAACATATTTCGGGTATGATCCAGTGAAAAGAAGTATTTTCTGATTCTAGACCTTTTTGGTGTTTCGTTGTGGGTTAAAGTGTGAGTGGGCTTCTTATAGCAGGTATCCCCCCATCAAGGGATGATCCCCCTGAACTCAAATAGAGGACTCCCCATGATAAAGGGCGTCTACACTGATAAAATAAGAAAAAGCCCCTAAAAGATGTGAAACTGAAAACACCGGGCCTTGAAACTGAAAACACCGGGCCTTCCCGCGCACAGTAGCTCCAGTGAATGCAAAACAGGCAATGCACTTGCAGGGTATCCTGCCAGGCTGAATGTTGAGACCGGGCATGCCGGGAGTAACCCACCTTCTGTTTCGGCAGCATTCATCTCGGCGGACTACCTCTGCCTCCTACAGTAATCACAGGCAGTATTTGTCCTTGCATCCCGCGGAATGGCCGTTTCACCGGTCCTCCTGGTGTCAGTCTGCTCCTTTAAGGGTGAAGCTTCATTATCATCCACCAGAAGACGTGTCGTTTCTGCTCCAGGGTCCAGCCTCTCAGCTGATGCCTCACGGCACCGCGGTTCTGTATGATGGGTGGAGTTTCCTCAGCCCAAAAAATGGACCGTCAGCTGCCCTCCGGCTTGCCCGGTAGGTGAACATGAGAATAAGAACTGATAGCGGGGCCTAGATTTGAACTAGGGATCTCGGGGTTATGAGCCCCGCGGGATCACCAGACTACCCCACCCCGCTAAACATTAGATTTGTTATTTTAATATATAAAGGTTGTGGTGAGGTCTGGTTTTACTCCTCCATCTCACCTCAAGATTTAATATATGAGGGTTTTGAGGTTTGTTTATTCCTCCTCCCTCTCCTCAAGCTTCCTGAGCCTCCTGTCAAGGGACTCAAGCTTCCTGTTGGTGTAACCCCTGTACTCGTTGAAGCGGTGCTCCAGTTCATCTATGTTCCTTGACACCAGTTCAAGTCTTTTCTCAAGGTCAGATATATCATCCTTGGTGGCCAGTGACCAGTCCTCTATGAGTTCATCGCTCTTCTCATTAAGGAATGCATCTATCTTATTTGAGATAACATCAGTGCTTATGGGAACCTCCCTTACCTTGCCCATGATCCTGTCACTGACATCTGAAACCTTCTCACCAACACCTGCCATGTAACCTTCCCTCCCTTCACCTGATTTTTCAAAGGCACCGTAAACTCTGGTTACCGGTGCCATGTTCCCTGATCCCATAAGGTAGTAGTATATGAGGACAATTATGGCCCCTGCAAGTATCAGTATTGCAAGAAGCTCCGCCGGTCCCACATTAAAACCTCCATATCATTTTTTAAGTTTTGCGTTGAGTTCTGCTTCCTTTTTCTCAATATCCTTCAGCATCCTCTCCAGTTTCCTGAACTCTGTTCTTGCCTCAAGTAGTGCAAGTCTCTCACTTATCTCACTCTGAAGATAACCCACTTCATGCATTATCTCAGATGTGTTCTTCCTTATGGCAGCCAGTTTTTCCTGCTTGTCCTTGGGGAGGGGTATGGTTGTCTCCATCAGGCGCTTTGCCTGAAGGTCGTTCTCAACCAGGGATATCTTTTTAAGTTCGATCTGCTTTTCAAGAAGCTGAATATCATTCTGGGACTCCCTGACCCTCCTCCACTGTATAGCCACAATGATAACTGTCACAAAAGCCAGGATGGATATTATAAGCCACAGGATGTTCTGAGGTATTGTTGCGGTGCTCGCCATATAGCTCCCCCTTGAAGTATTATCTGCTGGAAATAATATATAACTCCTTATTTAAATAAGTATCAGAACTCAGTTAAGTGGTAACGATGATCGAATCATACTTAAAGGCAGGTAAAATTGTATCAAAGGTTCGAAAAGAGGCTTCAAAGATCATAAGGGATGGTTTACCGGTAATAGAACTCGTGAATTACGTTGAGGATGGTATCAGGAGCAGGGGCGGTGAACCAGCATTCCCCTGCAATGTCTCCATCAATGAGGTCACCGCACACTACACATCACCTCCCGGTGATGAGAGCACAATATCCGAAGGTGACCTTGTTAAGCTTGACCTCGGGGCCCATGTGGATGGGTTCATAGCCGACACAGCAATCACCGTCCCCGTGGGTGATGTGGATGATAGTTGCTACAGAATGATGGACGCTGCAAGGGAGGCCCTTGAAAACGCGATCTCCACCATAAGGGCCGGTGTTGAGGTTGGTGAGGTCGGCCGTGTTATCCAGGAGACGATAGAGTCCCATGGTATGAAGCCCGTGTCAAACCTTACAGGTCACAGCATGGACC
Source organism: Methanothermobacter sp. K4 (assembly GCF_022014235.1). Classification (NCBI taxonomy): domain Archaea; kingdom Methanobacteriati; phylum Methanobacteriota; class Methanobacteria; order Methanobacteriales; family Methanobacteriaceae; genus Methanothermobacter; species Methanothermobacter sp. K4. Next base: position 424,991 of record NZ_JAKLTD010000001.1, on the reverse strand, counting down.
GGTGGATACTCCACTCAGGGCTTTCAATACCCAACATAAGGGAAAACAATCCCCATGAACTCGAGGAGGGGGATGTGCTTGCAATTGAACCCTTCGCAACCGATGGTGTCGGGCTTGTTACAGACATGCCCCAGACATATATATTCAGGTTCCTCCGTGAAAGACCCCTCCGGCTTGTCCATGCAAGGAGGGTCCTCGGTAAGATAAGGGAGAATTACCATTCCCTTCCATTTGCGCAGAGATGGCTTGAGGAATATTTTGAACCCCAAAGGCTCAGCGCCTCAATGAGGCTCCTGATACAGTCAAGGGCCATTTACCCCTACCATGTGCTCCGGGAGAAGAGCGGTGCCACCGTAGCACAGTGGGAGCATACGGTCATTGTTGAGGGTGATGGGTGCACCGTGATAACAGAATAGAAATAATAGGTTGATGGGATTAGAATGGTGTTGGTAATCCCATCTCCTTCCCCAGAATAAAAGAAAAACAGTTGATGGGATCAGAATGGTGTTGGTAATCCCATCTCCTTCCTTGCGGCAATGTTCTTCTCTGCTTTTTCCTTTTTCTGTGCGGCAAGTTTTTCAAGCAGTCCCAGACCAGGTTTAACTTCTTCTATTGGTTTTGTCTCGAATAGGCCTGCTTCAACTGCCTGCTTGAATATTGAGTCCCCTGCGTCTGTTCTGGTTATGACGGTGGACCATCCGTCAGGTGACCCCACTGATCCTGTTGAGACGTCTGCAAGTTCAGCCACGTAGTCCTTACAGATCTTGCATCCTGCCTGCTCGTATCCATGGGTCTCCTTGAGTGGAAGGGTGAGGACATCATCCTGGGTGTATACCCAGAACTTCCCTTTACCTATATCCATCTTCTCAACGAGTTCCATGCTAACTCCGAGTTTCTCGCAGATGAAGGTCTGGAGTGATGTGTAGGGGAAGTTCTCCATGCAGTATATACCCACCAGAAGCTTTATCTTATCTGCAAGGAACCTGACACCGAATGGGTAGGTCTGCATTTTCCTTATACCCATTGTCTGGCAGGGTATGGCAACCGTACCGAGTTTCTCAATACCGTACTGTCTGACGGCCTTCTTGAGCATCATCACGTTGGGTGAGAATGTGTACTTGGTACCGGCTGCTGCCTTGAGTTCATCTGAGCTCATGGCAACCATTGGCTGTGGTTTCCAGAACTCCTCGCCTGGACCTGCAACCACTGCACCCTCAATGATACCCTCATCAAGGGCGTAAGCTAGAAGACCTGTGACTATTCCCCCATCCTGGGCTAGTTTCTGAATCTCCCTGTCAGTTGATCTGGCGGAAACAATTTCCTTGTAAGTACCTAAAACCATTTTTCCAGCCTCCTATAGCCCTAACTCCTTTTTGATCTGTTCTTCTGGCCACCAGCTTCTTGGGCACTGCACGTAGCAGATTCCACATTTCACGCAGCGGTCACTGTTCAGTTCCGGCCTTCCGTTGGTCATGTCAAGGGCCCTTGTCTGGCAGGCCATTGCACATGTTCCGCATCCAATGCAGAGACCCTGGTTGACCACCTTCGTCTGAAGGTCGCATCCGCATGCCTCAGTGTAGCCTGCAAGGTCCAGCATTGGCTGCAGGTAATCCATATCATTGTTGAGAAGTGCAACAACGGTCTTTGCTATTATTTCAGGTGATGGTGGGCACCCTGGCAGTGCAAGGTCCACATCTATGAGGTCTGCTATCGGTACAAAGGACTCGTGTGATGGCTGTGCCTGCTGGCCACCCCTTGAGTACCTTGTGAAGCAGCCTGTTGCCGCGCATGAACCGAATGCGCAGACCAGTTTAGCCTTTTCCCTGAGTTCTTTGAGTTCGTGCAGGCTGTGTTCGTCCTGCAGACAGACAGAACCCTCCACAAGGGCCAGGTCCATCTCTGGCATCTCCCAGAGATCCACAAGGGTCTGTCCATATACTATGTCCACCATATTGGTGAGCAGTTCTGCGAGAATGTCGTAATTTTCAGTTAACGACATGGCGTCTCCGGTACATCCACTCAGGTGAATGTAACCTATTCTTGGTTTTGCATTTTCTTCAGCCACTTTTTCAACCTCCTCTTTTGAAGCTCCAACAGGTTCCGATTTTTCCTTTTCAGGTTCTTCCCTCTTAGCTTCAGCCTCCAATCCTAAAAATCTTTTGATTCGGGCGATTAAACTCATTTAGAAACCCCAATCTCCTCTAAGATCATCTGAATGGCCCTGGGAATAGCCTTCTTTACCGGGGGTGTGAGGCCCATTTCCACATTGGGAGCTGATATCTCCTCGGGTTTACACCCAATTACCACAACGTCAATTTTTTCACTGAGTTCATGGAGGGGCTGGCTCACTGGCCATGTATGCATATTCTCATAGGATCCCTTTGGAATCTCAGTTACGTCGAATTTTCTGAGGGTCCCGGGTTCTGCATTGAATTCAACAACGTCCACAACTATCATCTTCTTCCACTGTTCATGTGGCAGTGAGAAGACAAAGTGTGGACCGCCAGTTCCAGCGTCTATGAACATTACATTTTCTGGTTTTTCCTTATCCTTGAAGTGTTCTTCAAGGGCCTTGATAACCTCTGGGCCGAATCCATCGTCCTTGAAAAGGATGTTTCCACAGCCCACCACTAGAATCTCAGCGTCGTATGGCATGTTATTCCCTAGATTCTGACCATTTCGTTTTTAATCACTGATTTGTCCTCATCATCAACAACCATCACGTGTGTTGCGCATGAGAGACATGGGTCATATGCACGTATAACGTGTGGTCCGTATTCATGGTGGAATCCTTCGGTTGCGGGACCCATTGTTGGGATGTTCCAGGTTGTTGGGACAAGTGCACTGTAGAACTGGATCTTGCCATTCTCAACCTTGGCCATGTGCACGTCAAGTCCCCTTGGACCCTCTATTGCACCTATACCAAGTTTACCTGTACCTCTCTCATCGAATTCTGCCCTTACAGGTGCTGATGTGTCAAGTTCGTCCAGTATTTCTATTGCCCTTGAGAGCGCAGTTTTCATCTCAAGTGCCCTTGCAACATGCTGTGCAACAACACCCCTTTCCTTGAAGCCCTGGAATTCAACCATCCTTGCCCTTGGGCCGACCTCCACGTTTCTTCCATCGTAGAGTGGTATTGTTGAGCAGGCCCTCTTGGCTATTTCAGGGTCATCATACCAGCTTTCTGGCATTACCTCTGTGAACCTGTCAAGGTCGAATTTTGTCCTGTCACCATATAGCTGGTGGCTTGCAAGAGTGGGCTGGTTGTGTACACCAAGGCCCTCTGGAAGGCCCTTGTCCTCTATGAGGCCAATCATGAGTTCAACGTGTTCATTAACCTTTGGTTTGAGCTGTTTGAGCCTTGCGTAGAGCCTTTTTCTTGCAAGTTCTGTTATGTTGTCAGCCATTCCACCTATCCTCACATCTGATGGGTGTATACCCTCACCTGCCACCATGTCAACTACGTACTGTGCGTTTTTCCTTATCTCGGAGACTGAGTTTATGGCATCAGCCATCAGGTTTTCTGGTACGAAGTCGGGTGCTATGAGGAAGTGGTGGATTGCATGGCTGTTTACGTGGTGTGCGGCCAGTGTAAGTTCCCTGAGGAGTCTTCCGGCCTTTGGAACCTCAATGTCAAGGGAGTCGTCTATTGCCTCAACGGAAGCCAGGGTGTGGGGTATGGGGCACACTCCACATATCCTCTGGACAATGACTGGAGCTGTTTCAGGTGCTTTACCTGTCACTATTTTTTCAAGGCCCCTGACAGGAGTAATACTGAAGTATCGCCCCTTTGTTATGATTCCTTCATCATCGACTTCCATGACAAGTTCTGCATGTCCTTCTTGTCGTGATGTCGGCGATATAACAATCCTTTCGCTCAAATGTATCACCTCTTGTTTTTAAAGTTCAAAAAACCTTCAATATTATAACTATTTTTAAATGTTATAAGTTTTTCAATTATAAAAAAAGTGAAAACTATTTATATTATGTTGTAAGTGAATTATTATTAGTAGAAAATCTACTTTATAATATTAATTTTTCATCCAGTAATACTGAATATTTATTTATATATGTACCCACATAGTCCATATGTGTTGTCAAACACACTAGAAGGTGAGTTGATGATAAACTCAAAGATCCTAGCATCAGTGGCAATAGTCCTGATAATTGGAGCTGTTGCAGCAGGTTATCAGGTGAGTCAGAATTCCGAAACACTGTGGAAGTTCACCAACCCCCAGGGCGGTCAGGACCAGGGGCCACAGCAGGGTGAGTCAAGCGTCCACAGTGAATCACCCTCAACCACATCATCTCAGGGTGGCAGTGGTTCAGGTTCAGGCGGGGCTTCAGATATGAATGTGAAGATCTCATCGTCAGAGGCCAGGAGTATTGCGCAGAAGTACATAAAACAGGAGGGTGCCACTGCAGGGACCCCGCGGCTTGTCACGTTAAACGGTAAAATGGTCTACATTGTACCCATAGAAATGAACGGCAAGACCGTCGGGGAGATCTACATTGACCCCATCACAGGCGAAAACCTTGGGGGGGCTGGTGGTGCGCCATGATGATCAAAACAGAAACCGAATGCTGTACAATCTATGCGGAGGATGTTGAGGATGCGGTTGTCCTTGAGGGTTCCCCTGGTGTGGGGCTCATAGGCAACATCCTTGGGTGGCTACTTGTTGAGGACCTCAAAATGAAGGAGATAGGGTACATTGACTCCAAATACTTCCCTCCACTTGCGGTTCTCTACAAGGGGGTCGCAATACACCCCTTCAGGATATATGAGGGAGATGGGATAGTGCTCTTCCTATCGGATTTCATCCTTCCACCTGCGGTGGTCTATGACATGACAAATGCAATTGTTGACTGGATGACCCGCAACAACAGCAGGGAACTCATAACATTCAACAGCATGGTTGTCCGTGAAAAGTCACAGCCGGTTGCAGGTGCAGGTAACAGTCAGGAGGTCATCCAGAGACTTGCAGATCTCGGAATACCCATAGTCCCCTTCGGTAACCTCAATGGTATTTCAGGGACCCTCCTTACAAGGTGCGCTGTTAAGGACATATCTGCCTCATGCCTCTTTGCAGAGATACTCAACCCCTACCCTGATCCCAGGGCAGCTGCAAGTGTTGTTGAGGTTCTGAATGAGATGCTGGGCACCAATGTTAACCCCGAGCCACTCCTACAGGAGGCCCAGGCCATCGAGTCACGTCTCAAGAAGCTCGCAGAGACCGTTCAGGGGGAGGCAGAAACACCCATATACATGTAAAAGTTTATATATGAAAAGATCCAATATCTTTTTACTCTTTTGGTAGGGCCCGTAGCCTAGCCAGGATAGGGCGTCGGACTTCTAATCCGAAGGTCCCGGGTTCAAATCCCGGCGGGTCCGCTAAAAACAGGTGAGTACGGAGGGGCCCGTAGCCTAGCCAGGATAGGGCATCAGACTCCTAATCTGAAGGTCCCGGGTTCAAATCCCGGCGGGTCCGCTCACATTCCTTATTTTGATTTTATGAGTCAATGACCAAGGTAGTAGACGGTATGTTATTCATGGACCAGAACAGAGGCCCACTGCTTTTTATGAAACAGGGATTCAGGGGAATTTCTCAGGTTCAAATTCTCCAATAAAAAAGAGTGTTCCTTTTTATTAAAATTAAAATCTACCTGAAATATGCGTCAAGTGTCTCAGCAGGGAACCTTATCTCACCGTATTTACCCCCACCACCAGGTATCACGGTGAGTGAACCCTCCCGGAAGGCCTCAACTGCAACCGCAACACCAGTATCAATTCTCTCAATATCCTCAATGGGGGCACTGAGAAGAACATCGATCTCTGTCCCGAACTCCGCCACAAGGCCCTCCCAGATGCCCTGCACAAACTTTGTTGTGACACCCTTACCATACTTCATCCCTATTATCTCTGCAAGGGGCATGATATGGATATATGGGGGCCTGTGTGGGGGGTGGTGTGGCTCATCCCATGTTGAAAGTTCATATATCCTGTAGTCAACGCCCTTCTTGATTCTGCCGCCACAGGGGCATTTCATCTTCATCTGAAGTGCCTCTTCAGGGCTGTAAACCCTGTAACACCTTGTGCAGGCTGTCATATGGTACTTCCCTAGGCGGGGGTCAAGACCATAGTTTGCCGTGATCCTGCACTTTCTGATTAACCTTTTGAGTGATGTGAAGGATACGTCATCCATTTCAAGCTGGTTGAACTCCTCCCAAGCCTGTGGGGCCATGGTGAGTGTGCGTCTGAATTTGTGAGGAATGGTATGTCTGCAAGTTCAGATATCTTATCGGCCATTTCAGTGTCCGCAGAGAGTCCCAGTTCAAGGAAATCCGGCCTTTTCCCGTAACAGTCCATGTAGCTGTCATATGATTTGTACATGCTGGTCCATGGTGTGAAGGCATGCGCCGGACCCGCGATACCATCGTATTCATGTACCATTTCAAGTATCTGGGCCCCATTCATCCGCACCCTCGGTCTTCCATCTGAGCTGCTGGTTGAGGGCATCCTTTCCCCCATCTCCTCTGCAGCCTCCAGGGATGGGAGTATTATGAGGTGGTGAATCCTCCTTGAGTCCTCAACCTCCGCGGTTATTATGAAGCTGCACTCATCCCGCAAATACACCCCATCCCCGACATATTCCGTGGATTCCTCAATGATCCTCCTCCAGCCAGGGTGGAATGCGTCCCCTGTTCCCACGATATGGAGGCCCTTGAGTTTTGCCTGGGGTGCTATTGCCTCAATGACCATGTTGCGGGATGTTGCCCTTGAAAAACAGCTGTGTATATGTAGATCAGCATTTAAAATCATTTAATCAGCCGAAAAAAATAATTGGGAATCATCCTATGTAACGGAGGTCCTCCTCGCCGGGCTTGAGATTCATCCTGTCAATCATCTCCTGCTCCATCTGCTGCGCCCTGGAGATCATCTTCCGGGTCTCCTCTGCACGCTCCTCAAGTTTCTCAAGGTCCACCTGAAGCTTTGTCATCTCAAGGAGCACCTCCAGAAGCGCCCTTGCAGCCTCCGCATCTATGAAGTAACCTGGTGTTTCACCCATGAGGCAAACTCCACGCATACCCCTCATCCTTCCCATTCCAAGGAGGAGTCCCGATGCACCTATTATACCCCCATCTGCAGAGCGCAGGATAACATCGTGCTCTTTAAGGCTCTCAGCAAGTTCCATATCTGTGGCTGCACCGTAAACCCGTGCCTTATCAACAGGCTGACCGGTTGCAAGTCCTCCAAGGGTGTATATCCTCTCAACACCGTAGCCCTCAACAAAGTCGAGTATCATGCCACAGATCTCATACTGTCCCTCAGGTGAAAGGCCCTGGGTGTTCCCGACAAGTATTATATAATCCCTTTTGTCCTCACCTGCATCCCTGAGGTAGTAGAACTCGTTCTTCATTGGTTCAACTATGCCATTCTCATCAACCAGAACCTGTGGTGGGAATGATGGAGAGTAGAGCTCAGCGAACCTGACCGCCTGGAGTTCATCTATTATATGGTCAGCGGCGAGTTTCCCGACATGTCCTATCCCTGGAAGTGCCTCAATGAAAACCGGGCTGGAAAGTTCAACATCCTCCAGAATATTTATGGTTGTTTCCCTCATTTTATTCACCACTACTTCTCAAGTAAAACCTCTCTTTTGAGTCTTCTCCGGTATTCTCCATACCTGTCCTCAGGGGAAAATTTTGGGGGATAAACAACCCCTGTTGATCCGCCGCAGCGGGGGCATACATCCTTAAGGGTGTACTCCATGCATGAACGGCATCTTCTCATCTTCATGTCAGTTCACGGAGGAATTCTCCCTCTCCACCCTCTTTTTCCACTATATCTATGCACCTCTGGGCCGCCTCCTTGAGCTGTTTCTCGGCCTTGAGGTAATCTGTCGATTTCACTATCAGCCTGTACCTTGGGGCCCCAACGGCCTGGACAATTATGCCCTCATCCTGGGCAGATTTAAGGGCCTTCCTGATTATCTCAACACCGTTGGGTGCATAGGACTTTATATCAACATATCCTGTGATCTGAACCTCGGGGGGTGTTATGTTACGTTTAGCCACCTCTGTTATGGCAGCAGCCCAGTCCTCAGGGACGCCCTCCTCCAGAAGTGCCTTTTCACCCTCCTCTGCAGCGGTTTCAAATGCGCCGTAGAGGTCGCCGAATATGTCCATAAGTTCGTATCCGACCTCCTCGTAGGCCGTGTCAAGGTCCTTTCCCAGGTCCTTTGCTGCCAGTTCAAGGAACTTTTCAGCCTTCTGCTCGATTTTCCAGGCCTGGATCTTCTTTGTACGCTGGTCCTCCCTTATCCTTTTCATTGAAACATCCACGTGCCCCTTCCTTGGGTTCACACGGAGGACCCTGGCGACTATCTTCTGGTTTTCCCTTACAAAGTCCCTTATATTCTTAACCCATCCAGAGGATACCTCGGATATGTGAATGAAAGCCTCCTTCCCTGGATATTCCTCCAGTGTTGCGAAGGCGCCAT
>NZ_JAKLTD010000001.1:384721-416393 GCF_022014235.1 Methanothermobacter sp. K4 | reverse complement strand
GTAGTTGAGGACCTTGTGAACGGTCCCAACCACCAGTTCACCCTCTTCAGGCCATTCATTTTTTCTTCTTACCATAAAAACACCTAGATTAATCCAGGACCTCTAGAATCTGGGCTTTGATCTTTGATTTTCCTCCTGTTGGCTCAACAAGTGTTTTACCGCAGATTATACACTGGACGTATGAGGCTGCCCTGTCAAAAACCACCTGCTGGTTCCCGCAGTCCATACATTTAACCCGGAGAAAATTACCCTTCGTATTGTAGAACATCACACATATCACCTCTAGGCTACAAATTCAACTCTTCCAGCCCTGAAGGACCTTTTCTTGATGTGTGATTTTCCACATTCCTTGCATTTGAGTCTGAGGTCAAGTTTCTTGACGGGTTTGTTACCTGAGGGGAGTGGACGTGGGTAACCCCTGTAACCGGCTGTTACACGTCTGAACTGCCTCTGACCCCATTTGAGTTCACTTGCCTTTCTTCTCTTTGATTCGAGTACCTCGTGAACTGTGTGTTTTCTACAGTTTGGACAGTAAGTTCTTCTTTCCTTGGGAATCTTCATATCTAATCACCTCTTAAGTGAAAAAGTAAGCCTTTAAAATAACTGGAACTTTTTTTATACTGGGTTAGTATATCTCAAATCTCTATTTATACCTTTGTATGGACCCTTTCAGAAAGACAGGAATGTGCCTGGAGAAGGGTATTTATGAGTATCTTATCTTTCTACCCTTCCTTGCATTTATAAACACATCTGCATTGAGCGATGGAAGTGTAACAATGTCCTGTGGTCTGAATGGACCGTAAATTTTTTCATCAACCCCCATTATCCTTGCGGGCACCTCTTCGAATATCAGCACCGTCTCAATATCCCCTCCCTTATTATCCAGTGCATTGGCCCTGGTTTCAGGTCCCCCGGGTCTGGAATCTTTTTTCTTCCGCTTCTGGATAACTTCAGGTTCCCCTCGGGATTTCTCTTTCTCTTTATCAAGCTCTATCGAGGGAATTATTTTCTCCCTGAATTCCCTCAGTGTCTCTATAAGTGAAAAGTAGAGTTCCTCCTCCTCGGGGGTCATGTTGAGGGGGGTTGTATCCTGGAGGTCAAACTGGGGTTTCCCGTTGAACAGGTGGTATGACCTCTGGACGTTCATCACTGCACTGTCTGTTATCTTGTGTTCCCTTCTCTCGCATATTTCGGTGGCTATCCTCTGAGTATCCCTTATAAGATAGTGTTCCTTTGCAAAGGGGTCATTCCCAACCGCCTTGAGGAGATCCTCCAGGTAGCTGTGGACCCTCTCGTAGAAGTCATCGCCAACCCTTGCAAGACCGCTTTCGGTTCTCTCCTTTTTCTGAATCCTCCTTAGTTTCTGAAAAAATTCGTCCAACCCCATTCCTCACCAGCAGTTATTCCTCTGCCTCGATTCTTGGAGCAAGGAGGAAACTCAGCTCTCCCTCATTGCTGGCCATCTTCAGTGTTAGTTTAAGGGGCATGTCATCCCCAAGGTTGATGATTGCGGTCTCACTGAACTTATCGGCCTTGAGCATCTCCTTTATCTTGTCAAGTGAGTAAACACTCCTTGCAGGTTTACTTATCTTTTCACCGTGGAGGTATTCTATCTCAGCGTCTCCGAATTCCCCCTCGGCAGATGCCATGAAGCGATCCTCATCCACGCGGAATGTTATCTTATCGGAGAATATGTCTATATCGGCTATTGAGTCCTTGAGGAGCTGGAATGGCACCTCAAATTCGTTCTCATACTGGATTTCAGGAGGACTTGGGGTTTCATATTCAATGTCAATCAGCCTTATCTTGAAGGTCCTTACAGCCTCTCCCTCAAACTGGACTATCAGGTTTCCCTCATCGGTTGAGAGTATAACCCTGTCGTTTGCCTTGGCCCTCTTGAGGACCTTCATGAGTTCCTCTGTATCCACGTTTATCTTCTCTGGTTCATCGCAGACGTATTCATCGAAGAGTTCAGATTTCAGTTCAAGGTGCACATATGTGATGTGGGACCTGTCAAGGGCGTCGAGGCGCAGGCCTTCGGCACTGATCTGTATCTGAACCTCATCAACGATGGATGATATGGCATCGAAACTCGTCCTTAAAATGTTAGGATCATTCAATTCTGCCTTGAACATTTTCGTCCTCCTTATCCTATATAGCTAGATATTGGGGTCATTCTTTATATACTATTTCTCATCCTTTTCCTCTTCCCCTCTTTCAGCACTCTTAACCTGTTTATAGAGCCTTTCAAGGGGAGTCCTGCCTATGATGCTATGTATCATTGAGGCGCCCAGCAACAGGAGTCCCGTGAGTATGAGGAATGCTGCGATGACTGTATTCTCACCCGAGACAACATTGTCCACAACCCTCTCTGATGATCCGATAATTGCGATTATTCCTGCGATTATAAGTACCGCTCCAAGGGCCATGGCTGAGTACCTGATTATATCGTCCCGGTACCTTATTATAAGTGTAACCGGAAATCCATGATCAGATTCATCACTCTGGATTTCTTCCTTTATCCTTAATATGAAACCCTTCAGAGAATTCGGTTCCCCTGATTTCTCCTTGCTTTCAGCTCCGGAATCTTTGGTTCCGGTTTTTTCTGTGCTCATGGTGAACCTTCCTCAATCCATCTTCAGGAAACCTGGAGCCGGGCGCTTCATACCTCAATCGTATTCCCTCCAGGTGTACTTGCAGCGGGTGCACCTGAAGAACCTTGTCTCAGATTCATCAGCCCTCCTTGTCTGCTGCAGCCACCAGAAGGCCTCCATATTACCACATTTCGGGCATTCCACCCTTGTTGTTGGTAGTGTGCTCACATCATCTCCTGTGAATATGACGTTGTCCTTTGATTCAACTTCCTCTGAAAAATTGTATTTATCCTTGAGTTTATCTGTGATATCCTTTTCATAGCCACACTGACAGCTGAATTTCCCCTTCACTGGAAACATTACAGCTCCGCACCTGGGACAGAACTCCATTTTCTTCCTCCTGATAAGAGAAACTAAATTTTTTGATTTTTAAAATTTTTCTGCAATGACACTTATAATTTTTTTGATTTAATTTACCGTCTTCTGGTTTCGAATAGATTTTATAAAGTCATCAAGTATCCGTGAATGGTCAAATGCAAGGTTATCACGGGGTATATCCTCAATATGGAACACCCTGACTTCGGCAGCATCGGATCCTGCAACGGGCCTTCCTGAAGCAACTGCGGTGAAGCAGATACTCACTGTGTGCCCCCTGGGATCCCTTGAGGGGTCCGAGTATACGCCAAGAAGTCCCCTAAGTTCCACATCCAGTCCTGTCTCCTCGAGGGCCTCCCTCCTTGCAGCTTCCTCCACTGTTTCCCCGTACTCAACGAATCCCCCTGGAATGGCCCATGAGCCCTCATATGGGGGTTTTCCCCTCCTCACAAGTACCAGGGTGTCCTCTGATAACCTTATTATCACATCCACCGTGAGTAGTGGTGCCCTCATACCAATACCTCATGCGCTGCCCCTTGACTCACCAAGTTTAACCCCTGATGCAATGAGATGTGCCGCCCGGAGGGGCTCGGGAATGGAACTTCTGGTCGTTGAAAGCCTCACGATCTCAGCTGCATCCTCCGGATCTATACCGGCAGTCTGTATGTAAACCGTCTCGGTGGATTCTACCCGGTGGATCTCCCCGGCGTCCTCTATCATCTGCCACCTCTTCTTCCAGTCAGGGAATCTGTGCTTCAGAGCTCTCCTTATCCTCTCAAGGTCAGGATATTTGCGTACAACCACTATGACAGGTAGTCCCGTTCTTGAGGATATCTCATTTATATCCGCCACATTGAAGCCGCCGAAGGTGAGGCCGTCCAGCATTATAACCCTCAGCTGGTTGAGGTGCCTGGAGCCATTCACCATTTCAACTATCTTCTCTGTGGCATCATCCCCATCCACCCTTATTTTTGTTGTGAGGACCCCGTCAAGCCAGTACCCTCCCCTGAAGACTGTGCCCACGATGAGCACATCCTCGTCACTTCTGGGTGTGAAGGGAGCATCATCTATCCCGAGAATCCTTATCTCAGATTTTATCTGCCTGAAATTACGGTTCTCCATAAAAATAGTTAGGCTGACTCTATGAGTGACCTGAACTCATCGCATCTCTCAATGAGAGTCCCTGCTGCCTTAACGAGTGATTTCTTGGGGCTCCTTGCCCTTATGTAAAGCTGTGGTTCCCCCACTATGGGGTGGTCGATGGAGTAGGCCGCGGCCTTAACGGTTTCATCCTCCATCAGTATGCTCCTCAGTACATTGCAGAGGGTGTGTGTTTCACCCTCGAATACTATCTCCATTTCATATCTCTTGTTAAGAATGACTTCCATTTTTCATTACCCCTTAACCTTCATAATTCGCTGATAGTTTCCTTTTTTCCCTGTTTTCACAGTTGGGGCACTTCACCTCGTCCTTGCCGTTCATCTCCATGAAGTGCCTGCACCTTGTGCACATGGCCTTTATGACCCCAAGGTCACGGGAGGAGGTCTGGAGGTCTATACCATCAAGGCCCATAACCTTTGTAACCCTTGCCTCCACTATATCCCCTATCCTGAAGGCCTCTGTAAGTTTCGAGAGGTAGCCCTTCTTTGCCTGTGAAACATGGACGCCCCCGACAAAGTAGGTTGCAAGGGCCCTCCTGTTACCCTTGATGCTGTGTATCCTCACAAGGGCCCTCTGGCCCCTCACATCTATCACCTCTCCAATGACCCTTGAACCCGTCCTGAGGATTGGGGGTGTGCTGAACTTTGAGATTACCTTTATGCTCTTATTCCTATCATCCCTTGCCACCTCTCCAACAACAAGGGACTTTATTTCTCCATCGTCGTCGTAGGTCCCCTCTGAGGGGATTACCTCTTCACTTACAGCTAAAAAGTCTCCGGGAAAAACGATGTCCCCAGATTTAACTTTCATCCATTCACCTCTTGAAGGTAAAAACAATACCTCAGCTTATAGTGGGTTATGATTACTTTCTGATTATATATATGCTTTTTGTATGATAAGTTGAGGATCGACCGGCGCACACAGCATATATCTGTAAGATGATAACATGGTTTCTGTATGGATCCAGTTAAACCATCAGTGAAGATCTTCAGGAAAATATTATCTCATCGAGGACGTAATCCTCCCATTCCCTTTCACCGAGGGCTATCTCAAGTTCCGATGGGTTAAGGAGTGGCCTATCATAGATCTGTGAGTCGTCAATGGCAATCCTTGGGCAAGCAGTGACAACGAACGCCTCGATCTCCCTGAATGGTAGCAGTGCCTCCGGTGATATGTTCTCAAGTAGGAATATGAATGCCTCCCTTCCAGCAGACTCCAGTTTCCTTTTTATCTCAAGGGCCAGTTTGAATCTCCTCTGCCCCTCCTTTGATGAGACTAGTATCCCCCACCTCCTGGCAGAGGATGACCTGTTTATCCTTGCAAATCTGATCCTGAGGACTCTATCTGCGAATTCATCCAGTCTTCTTACCTCCCCATGGTAGGGGTCAGCCACCACAACATCCCTTCCCGTTAAAAGTTTTATGCCCAGTGGATGGAAGTTTCCGCTTCCAATGAAGAGGTACGCATCTGCATCGGTGTTCCTTATGGCTGAAAAGTTACATCCCAGTACCTGGCCCTCAGCGGTGTTTACCCCTGAGCCCTTAACAACCTCAAAGCCCCTCTGCTCAAGGAAAGACTCTGCCTCATCAAGGAGGTGGAGGTGCTGTGCAGTTGTTGCAAGGCCCACTCTCCTGTGCCCTTCCAGGAGATTGGCGGCATCCTCAAGTACCTCTCTTATCTCAACCCCTGAACGGGCCTCAATGAATATGACAGGCACCTCATAGTCAATGGGAAATGATGTGTGCCCGTAGTGGATTATGAGATCAACCATACCCTTCATCTTTCTGTCTGAAACATCACATGCACCGAAGCATGGGTCTGCAGATATAACAGTTGTTGCATCCGTTTCTGATTCTATAATCCCGGCAAGTTCAACAGCCCTGGTTTTAAGTCCCTCAGGAAATTGAAGTCCGACAACAACCACTTTGAGGCGCTTTATTTCCCTGATAACCCTTTCTGTTTCAAGATCATAGAGTGACATTTAATCCTTCAGCCCCCCATCCGGGATTTCCTCAACGGTGACCTTCCCGTCAACAACATCCACCTTCACAAGGCTCCTTACATTGAATCCTGTCCTCTCCTTCACCACCCTTGAGCCCTCACCCTTATCTATGACGGTTACAACGTCCACAACCTCAACTTCCATCTCACTTAGGGCCTCGAGGACAGCCAGCAGTGTTCCACCGGTACTCACGACGTCATCTATTACCATTACACGATCATCCCCATCAACACCATTTATGTAAAGTTCTCCCTCACTGTAACCTGTCATCTGATGAACCGCAACCTCCCCAGGGAGGCCGTACCTCCTTTTTCTTACGACAACGAAGGGTATGCGGGTTTTGAGTGATAGCACCGTCGCATGGTGTATACCCATGGCCTCAATGCAAATTATCTTATCCACACTGGCCGGATCTGGATTGAATCTTCTAACTATTTCATCTGCAATCTCCTCAAGGATTTCAGGCTCTGTGAGTGGTATTCCATCAGTTACAGGGTTAACAAAGTAGTCATAATCCCCCTTCTTGATTACGGGAGAATTTCTGAGGCTTTCCTTTAGTTTATCAAGCATTTCCAATCACCCGGTATGATTTGTGAACAGCAACGATGAACTGCCTGTTTCAGTTTATCCACAGCAGCACAGGATACGCTTTATAAAGGATCTTAATATATAAGTTGGCCCCAACAATAATTAATGATTACTGATCACTGCAGGTGAAACTATGCTTGGAAATCTGGGCAGGAGTCTCAGTAAAACTATGAAAAAACTGGCAGGGATGACCATAGTTGATGAGGAGGTCGTTAAGGAAGTCATCAAGGATATACAGAGGGCCCTGATCCAGTCTGACGTTAACATAAAGCTTGTATTCAATCTGTCAAAATCAATAGAGGAGCGGGCTCTTAACGAGGAGCCCCCCAAGGGGATAACACCCAAGGAGCACATCATAAGCATAGTCTACGAGGAGATGGTTAAGCTCCTTGGTGAAAGGTCCCATGAATTAAAGATAGAGGAGAAACCCTACAGGATACTCTTCCTGGGGCTCCAGGGGAGCGGTAAAACAACAACCATCGGTAAACTTGCAAGGTACCTGCGTAAGAAGGGTTTCACGGTGGGTGTGGTCTGTACAGACACCTGGAGACCCGCGGCCTTTGAACAGCTGAAGCAGTACACAGAGGGTCAGGATATCAGTGTCTACGGTGACCCTGAAAACAAAAACGCCCTTGAACTTGCAGAGAAGGGACTTGAAAGGTTTCAGAAAAAGGATGTTATCATATTCGACACCGCAGGAAGGCACAAGGAGGAGAAGGACCTTCTCAGGGAGATGGAGGAACTCTCAGCCGTCATTAAACCCCATGAGGCCATACTCGTAATTGATGGGACGATTGGCCAGCAGGCAAGGGAGCAGGCCCTTGCATTCAGGGAGGCCACAGATATCGGGTCAATAATCATTACAAAGCTTGATGGTTCAGCCAAGGGTGGAGGCGCCCTCTCAGCGGTTGCAGAGATTGGTGCACCCATCAGGTTCATAGGTACCGGTGAACGAATAGATGACCTGGAGGTCTTTGACCCTGAAAGGTTCATATCAAGGCTTCTTGGAATGGGGGACCTCAAAAGTCTCCTTGAAAAGGTTGAGGAGGTCTCAGATGAGGAGCTTGCTGAGGAATCCCTTGACGCCATACTATCAGGGAAGTTCACTCTGAAGGATATGAGGGTCCAGTTTGAGATGATGGGCAAGATGGGCCCCCTGCAGCAGGTCATGAGCATGCTCCCGGGTGTCGGGAAGCTCCCAAAGGATGCCACAAAGATGACTGAGGAGACCATAAGGAAGTACCTTATCATAATGGACTCCATGACAGAGGAGGAGCTGGAAAAACCTGATATAATCAAGCAATCCAGGATCCGGAGGATATCAAGGGGGTCAGGTACCCGGAACGAGGACGTCAAGGAACTTTTAAAGTACTACAGGGTAACAAGGAAGGCCATGAAGGGCCTTGGCAGGAGAAAGATGGGTGGCCCGATGGGTCAGCTGATGAGGCAGTTCATGAGGTAGATCTGATTTAAACCAGGAGAATGAAAATGGATGTTCAGGAAAGACTTGATGCCATCTTGGATACCACAGACTCAAGAATATGCCCCCACTGCCTTGGAAGACGTTTTTCTGATGTTCTGGAGGGTCCAGGAAATCGTCTGAGGGGTGAAAGGCTTGTTGAAAAATTTTCACTCCAGCTGGAAGGTCCCTGCAGGGTATGTGGTGATGTGTTTGAGAGGCTCGATGAGGCGGCCCTGATGGTCAGGGAGAAGGTGGACGGCCTCAACCTGGAGTACTCATCGGTTCTTGTGGGTACAAGGCTCCCTGATGATGTGCTCAGAATTGATGAAGAGATAAACAAGCGCCTTGGAATCCAGGTGGAGGGTGTCAAGAGGGAGGTGAACCGTGAACTCGGCAAGAGGGTCACCTCCATCCTCCACTGTGGCGTGGATTTTGAATCGCCGGACCTTGTGATAACGGTTGATCTGAGGGGGAAGATAAGGGTCCATGTTCAGATAAACCCCATCTTCATTGAGGGGCGATACCGTAAACTTGTCCGCGGGATACCCCAGACAAGGTGGCCCTGCAGGAGCTGCCGTGGGAGGGGATGCAGCAGGTGCGATTATACCGGTAAAATGTACTCCACCTCCGTGGAGGAGCTCATATCAGAACCAGCTCTTGAGGCAACAGGGGGACGTGACAGTAAGTTTCATGGCTCTGGCAGGGAGGATGTGGATGTGCGGATGCTTGGAACCGGAAGACCCTTTGTACTGGAGATTAGGGAGCCAGCAATCCGCACACCAGACCTCAGGGCACTGGAGGATGAGATAAACAGAAGAGCCAGGGGTATGGTTGAGGTGGCTGATCTGAGGTTCTCCTCAAGGAACAGAAAGGTGGAACTGAAGGAGTCATCCAGAAAAAAATACAAGGTCTACCGTGCCATTGTTGAACTCGAAGGTGCCGTGTCTGATGAGGACCTGGTAAAGCTTGAGAAACTTGACCTGATAAGGCAGAGGACGCCGCTGAGGGTTTCGCACAGAAGGGCTGACAGGATCAGGGAACGCAGGGTCCTTGAAATATCCTGGAAACGCCTTAACGGTCACCTGGAACTCATAATAAAGGCGGAGGGTGGACTGTACATAAAGGAACTGATCTCGGGTGATTCTGGACGTACAGAGCCCAGCGTGAGCAGTATTCTGGGTGTCCCTGCAAGGTGCGCCAGCCTTGATGTCCTTGAGGTCGGTGAGGCCGCATGAGATCCCCCTGACCCAAAAGACATGCCCTGTGATTATCTTCCCTTCAACTTGAGAGATCCCCCTGACCCTGAGGAAAAATATATATTTATGGAAATGTTAAATACAGAACTTATAAGTTTAGATGTCTGATTCTTGTAAGGTTTTAATGACTGTTACAAGCCATCACAGGCTTTTATGGAGGTTAAAAAATGAGAAGATCAAGAGGTTTCAGAAGTAAAACAAGACACAAGCTTCAGAAGGTTAAAAGGCCTGGAAGATCAAACCCGATAACAAGGAAGATCCAGAGCTTCAGTGAGGGTGACCTTGTACACATAATAATAGATCCGAGCATCCACAGGGGCCAGCCCCACCCCCGCTTCCATGGTAAAACAGGCCGTGTTGCCGGTATGATGGGCAGATCATATGTTGTGTCCATAAGGGATGGTAACAAGGAGAAACAGCTTGTTGTGAGGCCAGAGCACCTTCAGATGCAAGAGTGATTCCCATGATAGGGAAAAAGGTTCTGGAAAGTGAACCTGTTTCTATGGCAGAGGTTAAGGAGATACTTGAAAAATTCGGGGAAGAACATGAGCTCACCTACGAGCAGAACCTTGTCCTTGACCATGTAACCCGCTTTTCAAGGCTTGACCCTGAAACCAGCAGGAGTCTCATTGAGGAACTGATGGGTATCCCCAACCTGAAAAGGAGGCATGCTGTCAAGATCGCAGATATCATGCCTGTGGACCTATCTGACCTCCGTTTAATCTTTGCCAAGGAAAGGGTCCCAATAAAGGCAGAGGACCTGCCAGGCATACTCGAGGTAATAGATAAATACCGGGTCGAATAAAAATAATATCTGACCTGAAAAATTAGAGTATGTGATTTCATGGAAGAGTACGCTATCATACTGGATTACCTTCCACTTGGTTACGTTAGTGAAGGTTTCGGTACATTCAAGAAGAGGCCTGTTGCCCAGGCTCTGGGCAAGGACGAGTTCACCCTCCTTGAGTTAACACCCAGGCCAGATGTTGACCTTGAGATTCATGAGGAGGTCTACATAGGTAAGGGTAAAAGGGATAAGATAGCCAGGATAAACAGGAGACTCCGGCACAATGAACTCACAGCCACAGCCAGGGTTGAACTGCCCTACGTCATTGAGGAAATAATAAAGTCCAACGAGGACAGGTTCGTGCGTTTCTTCAATGAGGCGGGCCCCATAAGCACCAGGCTTCATCAGCTTGAACTTCTTCCAGGAATCGGTAAAAAGCGCATGTGGGATATCCTGAAGGCCCGTGAGGAAAAGCCCTTTGAGAGTTTTGAGGACATAAAGAACAGGGTCCCCATGCTATCAGACCCTGTCAAGCTCATCGTCAGGAGGGTCCTCATGGAACTGGACGTTGAGGGCGCCAAGCGGGGAAAAAGGAAGTACACAATATTCACAAGACCCCCCCAGAAGAAGAGGGACTGATTTTAACCTAATAACCAATTTATTTTATGACGGGACTCTACAGAGAGACAAGGGACGTTCTGAGGAAGTATGGTGTCAGGCTCAGAAGGAGTCTGGGGCAGAATTACCTTGTTGATGACGGTAAAAGGCAACGGATACTCAAATATGCCAATTTGGGGCCACATGATCATGTCTTGGAGATAGGGGCGGGCATAGGTACGCTGACACTCCCCATGGCAGAACTTGCAGGTCATGTCACTGCAATTGAGAGCGACCCCTTCATTGCAGGGATCCTTGCCGATAGAGTAAAAGGGGACAATGTGGATATCATTGTGGGTGACGCCCTTAAGGTTGATTTTCCAGAGTTCAATAAGGTGGTATCCAACCTTCCCTACCAGATATCATCCCCTGTAACCTTCAGGCTGCTAAGGCATGAATTCGAGCTGGGGGTCCTCATGTACCAGAGGGAGTTTGCTGCAAGGATGGTTGCAGAGCCGGGTACGAGGAATTACTCAAGGCTCTCTGTAATGTTGCACTTCCTTGCAGAGGTCAGGATAGTAGATTACCTCAAACCGGGCTGCTTTTTCCCGAGGCCCCGCGTTGACTCTGCGGTTGTGACCTTCAGACCCACTGGATTCAGGCTCCCTGCGCTTTTTGAGGATGTGTGCCGCGCCCTCTTCCAGCACAGAAAGAAAAAAACCTCCAAGTCGCTCAGGGAGTCATTCCACGAGATAAAGGTTGATCTGAACCTCAATGAGGTTCTGGATGTTCTTCCATCTGATATACTTGAGAAGAGGGTCTTTCAGCTGAAGCCAGAGGAGATACTTGAAATAGCAGAACGCATGGAGGACCTCTCAGGGGCCTCATGAGCATCATGGCCCCCCTGAAGTATGCCAACTATAGAAAAATATAAATATTATGTAAACTATTTTTTACATGGTGATTGTTTTGATAATAGCAAGACCCGAATGGTTTGGAAGAAGAAAGTATGGTGGCTGGGGAGTTCAGTTAAAACCTGGCAGGGCGCTGCATACCTGGCATCTGTGCTTCTCATCCTTATAGCGGTCCAGCTCCTCCCCCTCAGCACCATGGCAAGGACATACGTAACAGCAGCATGGCTCGTATTCCTATTCATTGACATGTTTGATGTTATGTGGAAGGTCAGGAGGGATGAAAGGGAATACATCCACGAGGCAGTAGCCGAGAGAAACGCGGCCTGGGCCATGATGCCAGTCCTTGTGGTGGGAATATTCATCGAACTCATATCAAGTTCCCTTAAGGGTGACCCCCATGTGGATCCCATCCCTGTGATTGCACTGGTTGCAGGGGTTATCGCCAAATCGGTGACAAACTATCGCCTGGAGAGGGAAAATTGAAAACCCTGATAAGGGAATACAGAAACAAGCTTGGACTGACCCAGGAGGAACTGGCAGAGATGGTGGGGGTTACAAGGCAGACCATAATAGCCCTTGAGAGGGGACGCTACAGCCCATCCCTCATCCTCGCCCACAGGATCACAAGGGCCCTCGGGGGGGAGCACATCGAGGATATATTCCTCCTTGATGAGGATGGTTGAAATGATAAGATACGGTGAGCTGAAAATCGAAACATGCCGGGACGTATATGAACCTGCAGAGGACACCTTCCTGCTTGCAGATAACCTTGATGTTGGAGAGGGTGAAAGTGTCCTTGAAATAGGCACCGGTACTGGGCTGGTTGCCATAAAGGCCTCAGAGAAGGCTGATGTGACTGCAACAGATATAAACCCCACTGCAGTAGAATGTGCCAGGAAAAACGCTGCCCTGAATGGTTCCAGGTTAAGGTTGCTCCATGGCGACCTCTTTGACCCTGTGAGGGGTGAGAAATTTGACGTTATACTCTTCAACACCCCATACCTACCTGTGGGTGAGGAGGATTTCACAGAGGACCCGATAGACCTTGCCTGGAATGGGGGGCCCGACGGGAGGAGGGTTATAGACCGCTTCCTGGATGATGTGGCTGAACACCTGAAGCCCGGTGGAAGAATCCAGCTCGTTCAATCCTCACTCTCAGACACCGAAAGGACGCTTGAAAGGCTCCGGACTCTGGGTTTTGATGCAGAGGTTACCGCAAGTGAAAGGTACTTCTTTGAGGAGATAGTCCTCATAAGGGCCGTTATGAATGAGGGCTAGGGATCCCTTATGAGTATCCCATCAAACACAAGGACCGCATCGCCCTCCATGTAGGCCCCCAGCTCTGTACCCTCCTGGTAGACGTCTATTTTCAGTTCACCTCCAGGTAGATGCACCAGGACACTGTCATCCAGTTTTTCAAGTTTAACCCCTGCAATCACACTGGCTGTGGCCCCTGTTCCACAGGCCATGGTTGGGCCGGCACCCCTCTCCCAGGTTACCATGATGATCTCAGATGGATCAACCACCTCAACAAAATGCACGTTGATCCTCTCAGGGAACAGGGGGTGATTCTCTATTGCGGGGCCAAGCCGCTCCAGGTCCACCGACCTGGCATCATCCACAAATATCACCGCATGGGGGTTCCCGACGCTCAGTGCTGTGAGCTTGATATCCTCACCCTCAACCGGGAGGAAACGGTCTATGAACTCACATTCCCCCACATCCATGGGTATCTGGTCCGTCTTGAATGTTGCGGTACCCATATCAACCCTTGAGGAGACCACTGAACCATCATCACCAACCTCAAGCTCCACGGTTTTGATGCCTGCAAGGGTTTCAACATCAAGTTTTCCCTTTCTCACAATGGCATTATCGTATACAAACTTTGAGAAGCACCTTATTCCGTTACCGCACATCTCTGCCTCGCTTCCATCGGCATTGAATATCCTGAACCGTATATCCCCCTCACCAGCTGCTGGCTGGACAAATATGACGCCATCGGCCCCAACAGAGAATCCCCTGGTGCATACCTCCCTGACGAATTCAGACTTTTTATCCTCAGGTATGCACTCCTGGGTGCTCTCATCTATAACCACATAGTCATTTCCAAGTCCATGCATCTTGGAGAACATTACCATCCTCGTCATTCTATCTACCTCTTAAGGAGCCTTGGAGGTATGGTCTGTCCTGATAGGAGATCAGCGAATGTCTCCCTCCTCCTTACAACCTCTGCATCACCATCCCTTACAAGCACCTCAGCCGGTCGTGGGCGGGAGTTGTACTGGGAGGCCATTGAGAAGGAATAGGCACCTGCATTCATGATGGCAAGGATGTCACCCTCACTGACCTCAGGCATGGGCCTGTCCCTTGCAAATAGGTCCCCTGATTCACACACATTCCCTGCTATGTCTATCTTCCCTGAGGGCTCAGCAAGGGGCCTGTCTGCAACCAGGATGTGGTGGTAGGAACCATACATGGCCGGCCTCAGCAGTGTGTTGAAGCCTGCGTCAACCCCTGCGAATTTCCTGTAACTCTCCTTTATGGTGTTAACGCGTGTTAGGAGATATGATGCATCCCCAACTATGTACCTTCCAGGTTCAAGGCACATCACAGGCTTTCCAAGGCCATAATCAGATAGTTTATCCTTAAAGAGGCACGTTATCCGTGATGCGAATTCATCGATGTCCAGTGGCTCCTCATCTGGAGTGTAGGGTATGCCAAGACCTCCGCCGAAGTCTATGAATTCAAATTCGACCCCTGTCTCCCCATGGACCCTTCCCGCGATATCCATGAGGGACTCAACTGCCAGCATGAAGGGCTCCGGGTCAAGTATTCCTGACCCTATATGGGCATGTATACCCACCGGCTTAAGGCCAAGGTCAAGTGCGAGACTGTAAACCTCCGGGGCCTCGCTTTCCATGATACCGAACTTGCTCATCTCCCCGCCGGTGATGCAGTGCTCATGGTGGCCTGCACCCACAAGGGGGTTGACCCTGAATGATACCTCAAGTCCCTCAGGGGCCATCTCCGCCAGCCTCAGAAGCTGTGACCTTGAATCAATATTGATCCTCACACCCGCTTCAAGTGCAAACTGCAGCTCATCATCCCTCACATTGTTGCCTGTGTAGAGGATCCTTTCAGGGTCAAAACCTGCCATGAGGGCGGTGTAGATCTCCCCCGGAGACACGGCATCGATTCCACTGCCCTCCTCCTCAAGTATCCTCATAACCGCGAGGTTGGTGTTGGCCTTACATGCGTAGAACACCTGGAAATCTGAATAGTTCCTGGAGAATGCCCTGTGGAGCCTCCTGTAATTGTCCCTTATTCTCATCTCATCGATAACATAGAGTGGGGTGCCGTATTCATCTGCCAGTTCAACTGCATCGGCGCCTCCAATCACAAGGTGTCCCTTATCGTTAACCTCAATATCAGAAAACATAATCGATGATCCTCCCAGATTAATTAATGAACCAATCAAATCTTTCATTCAACTGACTAATAAAAGTTCTTGGGATGTGAAAATATGAAACCATTCATACCGGTCGTTAGGGCCCTTATAAGGGGCGATGATGGTGTTCTCATTCTGAAAAGATCCCGTGATTCAGCAACAAATCCCTCAATGTGGGAGCTTCCCGGTGGAAAACCTGATGGTGGTGAAACACTGGATGAGGCGCTATCAAGGGAAGTTTATGAGGAGACAGGCCTTGAAATCAGGCCCATGCATGTTCTGGGTGCATTTGAGCAGGTTTTCCCGGAGAAGGTATCGGTCAACATTGTCTTCTCTACTGAGTTTAAAGGGGGTGTTCCGAAAATCAGCAGTGAACACGAGGACTGGTGCTGGTTCACTGGTGGTGAAATGGAATTTTCACCCTGGCTCCGCGAATTTAAAAATGAAAATCCATGGCTTTTTGGGCACCCCAAACCTCGATGACACCCCTTAAACCATGAAACTTACTGAACCTCGGCGATGACCTGTCCGAGGACATCGACCGCTGCATCTATCTCCTCCTTCTTTATGACAAGTGGAGGAACCAGCCTTATCACATTGCCCGCAGTGCAGTTTATCAGCACCCCCATTTTCCTTGCCTCGTCAACGACCCTGCTGCAGTCGCCATCAAGTTCTATCCCGATCATGAGGCCCACGCCACGGATGTCCCTCACAGAATCACAGCCCTGCAGAACCTGCCTGAGCCTTGCCATGAAATAGGAACCCATCCTGGCTGCCCTCTCAGGGAGCTTCTCATCCAGTAAAACCTCAATGGTTGCTATGGCAGCTGCGCATCCCAGCGGGTTCCCCCCGAATGTTGATCCATGGTCTCCTGGTTTGAATGCAGATGCAACCCTTTCATCTGCAAGCACGGCGCCTATGGGGTATCCTCCACCCATGGCCTTTGCAACCGTGGTGATGTCAGGTCGCACATCAAATAGCTCCGATGCAAACATTGCCCCGGTCCTTCCAAACCCTGTCTGCACCTCATCGAGTATGAGGAGAACATCGTTCTGCCTTGCAAGTTCCCCCACGTCCCTCAGGTAGCCCTCAGGGGGAACGATAACACCGCCCTCGCCCTGCACGGGTTCAAGTATTATGGCTGCCGTGTCATCTCCTATGGCATCTGCCATTGCACCCAGGTCCCCGTAGGGGACGTGTTTGAATCCCTCTGGCAGCGGCCTGAATGGTTCGCTGTACTTCTTCTGTCCCGTGGCGGTTACAGTTGCAAGGGTCCTTCCATGGAAGGAGTTCTCCGCGGCTATTATCTCAGATTTTCCTGTGAACTTTCTTGCAAGTTTTATGGCCCCCTCATTTGCCTCAGCACCGCTGTTTGCAAAGAAAACCCTGTCATGGGGGGATATCCCTGTGAGGAGCTTTGCAAGTTCCGCCTGCTCCCTGGTATAGTATATGTTGGATGAGTGGATGAGCCTCTGGGCCTGGTGACAGATTGCAAGGGCAACCTTTGGGTGGGCATGTCCAATGCTGTTAACAGCAACACCAGCAAAGCAGTCAATGTAGGAGTTACCATCAATATCCCATACAGTGGCGCCCTTGCCATGGGAGAGTACAATGGGCTGCCGCGTGTAGGTCTGCATGATAAATTTTTTTTCAAGTTCAATTACTTCCTCTGAATCCATGATATCACCGGAACCTATATGGTGGACTTATATTAATCTTGAACCTAAAAGGATAATAAATATGTATGTTATGGTGGTTAAATGAAAAGGGCTGTTATTGAAACCGTTAAGGGAGAAATAGAGCTTATCCTCTTCCCTGAGGATGCCCCGAATACAGTTGCCAATTTTGAGAAACTTGCAAACACCGGCTTCTATGATGGACTCACATTCCACAGGGTAATACCGGACTTTGTGATTCAGGGGGGCTGCCCGGTGGGTGATGGTACCGGTGGTCCGGGTTACACCATAAAGTGTGAGATAAACCCCAATAAACACGTGAAGGGGGCCCTCTCAATGGCCCACGCAGGGAGGGACACCGGTGGTAGTCAGTTCTTCATAACACTCTCCCCCCAGCCTCACCTTGATGGGGTTCACACAGTCTTCGGCCGGGTTGTGCAGGGCATGGATGTTGTTGAATCAATAGAGAGGGGCGACCGGATGCTGAAGGTCAGGGTCTATGACGAGTGAGGATTCCCTGGAGGGTTCTATCTGAGGGGTATCTCGCCACGGTAGAACCTTCTAAGGACCCCGGCGTAGGCCTCTGCGATCTCCTCAGCCACCCTGAGGTGGCCCTCATTGTAATTTTCAGGGGGATCTGCTGCCACTATCTGCCCTAGGATCCCCTCATCATCCTTCACCGCCACGGATAGGAACCTTGAAACCTTTATGTGCCCCTCTGGTATCCCGTGGGCTGCAGGGTGTCCTGCCGGGTTGTTGGTGAAGAATGACTCCCCTGTATCAAGGGAGTAACCCAGGAGCCCCCCGTATCTCCCGCTTTTCGGTAGCCTGAACCTTGCCTCACCCAGCTCCTCATAGTAGCTGCAGTAATCGGTCAGGTGGGAAAACCTTATACCAACACTGTCCCCATTTTCAGGGTCAACGTAGGCCACATAGCAGTACCTGCTTCCTGTTCTCATTTTTATTTCATCAAAGACAATATCAGAGGCTTCCTTAACTGACGAAACAGATTTCAGTCTTTCATTCAGATCATTCATCATGGCCCTCCAGTGCCCTTATATACCTGTAGAATGGGTGCCCGGGTCGAACCCTGTCCAGGACCCTGCCACGCACCTCATAAAGGGGGTACCTTCCCCCATCAGTTATGACAGCGGCGCCATCCAGTCCCTCAACCCTGAGGATCCTGGAGCCAACCATCACCTCATGGCCCACCCTGAGGCCAGAGGTACTATCCCTGATGATTATGTATCCCCCCTTATTCCTGATTATCTTAATGTTGGTCCCCCCAGTCTTATCCCTTATCCTTAAGAGCACACGTTCATCATAGTTCTCGCCGAGTCCCTTCACCTGTCCTGTGAGTTCCTCCTCAAGGGCTGAGGTGAGACGCATCCATGCCTCAACCTCCCTGCAGCCTATCCTGTCCCTTGTTGACCTCTGGGGACACTTCCAGCAGTATTTTTCATCCAGGACCCTTCTGAGTTCCCTGAAAGATTTCCCTGCGGCCCTCCTGAACTCATCAATAACATCCTTCATCTTAAAGATCCCCAGGCGCAAGCTCCTTAGGAGAGCATTTGATCCTCATCTTAACCCCTGAGTTTTTCAAGTAGCCCCGACCTCCTTGCATGGTTGAATAGGTATAGCTGGACGTAACCCGCCATTTCACCGTACTCTCGGGCTGCAAATTCAGCAATCCCCCTGGCACTGAAGTTCCTCTCAGGGTAGAGGTGGTTCATTATCCTCCTCACCCATACGTCAACAGGGAACGCCTCGGTCTTCCTGAACCCATAGAGGAGTATGCAGTCAGCCACCTTCGGGCCAACCCCTGGCAGTTCAAGGAGGACCTCCCTGGCGTCCTGATAGTCCATCCTGTGGATTTCGCTGATATCAAGTTCCTCAGAGAGTATCCTTGAGGTCTCCCTTATGTAGGGGGCCCTGTAGCCCACCCCACATGATCTGAGGTCAGTGAACCTGAAATCATCAGGGAGCTTATCCTCACGCCTCTGAAGGTCCTCAAGTGATTCCTCCTCAACCCCTGCAAGGGTGGCGGGTGAGGGAAAGGTGTAGAACCTCTCCCCCCTGAATACGTGGCAGTCACCCCAGCCCCTTTTGATATCATCCACTGCCCTTGTCCATCTCTTAATGGAGCAGTTGGCGGAGGCTATGGAGGAGATTATGCACTCAAATTGATCCTTTGCAAGGAATAACCTCAGGCCCCCTGATGATTGGATAGTATCTGAGAGCCCCTTATCCTCAAGAAAACTGTATAAATCTTCAATTTCAAATTTAAGGTCAAATATATACTCTATCTTCTTCTTTAAAGGTTTTCTGGGGACTTCAGAGTAGGGGTTCACCCTGAGGACTTCATCCTCAACCCTCACCTCCACAGGGCATGGCACTCCCTCGATTATGAGGAGCTCCCTGAAGGCGCCGTCAACCCTTCTCCATGGTGGCTGGGATGTCTGGCCACTCTCCTGTGTCAGTTCAAGGTCAAATTCCCTTACAGGTATATCCATGTATAGTTTAACCCCGTTTTTCCTGTAGTCTCACCGGGATACCCCTTGAATGAAGGTACTCCTTCACAGCAGGGACCGGATACTCGTTGAAGTGGAATATGCTTGCAGCGAGGGCCGCGTCTGCCTTTCCATCTGTGAAGGCCTCGTATATGTGCTGGGGGTTTCCCACTCCCCCTGATGCTATGACAGGTATGTCCAGGTTCTCGCTCATGGTCCTTGTGAGTGGAATGTCATAGCCCTCCTTCGTGCCGTCCCGGTCCATGGATGTGAGGAGTATCTCCCCTGCCCCCCTCTCCTGGCACTCCATTGCCCAGTTTATGGCGTCTATCCCTGTGAACTCCCTTCCACCGTATATGCTGCACTCGTACCAGCAGTAGCCGTCATCAACTTCTATTATGAATCTCTCATCTGATTCCCGGGGGTTTTCAATGTATCTCCTCTTGGCATCTATTGCCACGACACATGCCTGGGACCCCACGAGTTTTGATGCCTCACTGATGAGTTCAGGGTTTTTTATTGCCGCCGTGTTTGTTGAGCACTTATCTGCGCCGGCCTTCAGCATCTTAACGTAGTCCTCTGGTTTCCTTACGCCTCCCCCCACACATATGGGCACGAAGACGTTCTCGGTGGTTGCCTCTATCACATGGGTCATGGTCTCCCTTCTCTCATGGGAGGCTGTTATGTCAAGGAAGACTATCTCATCGGCACCATCCTCGTAGTAGCGGGTTGCAAGTTCCACAGGGTCCCCCGCATATCTTATCCTCTTGAATTCAACGCCCTTCACGACCCTGCCATGCGGAACCTGGAGGTCGCAGTCAAGACATGGTATTATCCTCTTTGCAAGCATTTCAATCGCCACTGGCCCATTAAGATTCCTGAAACTTTATGTATATCTAAAGGGTACCCTCTATAAATCTGTGGTGGTGTACGGCTATGAGAAAATATTTAAATGGTTAAGTTTAAATAGAGAAGTGTCTGTAGGGCCCGTAGTCTAGCCTGGAATATGACGTGGGACTTCGGATCCCAAGGTCGGGGGTTCAAATCCCCCCGGGTCCGTGTTTCATTTGGTTCTGAATTTATACAATAAGAATTATAAGCCTAATCATTTATTCTACAGCCCATTCATAGGCTATCAAGTAATTATCTAGTTCACAGGTATCATCGCGATGGGTAATATGGTGGGTTTTAATGAAATCAGAGGAGAGTTATTTTGTAAGTATGGCTGGAATGGTGATTGTTTTCATGTCAACACTCCTAATCCTATTCTCAGGGGGCATCCCGGCGAGCGGACTCTTTCAAATCATCTATCAGCGGCTGAACACAGCCCTGTTTTACCTGCTGCTCAATCTGCTCCTGCTAAGTTTCCTGAAGGCATGGTGGGGGGAGAACTGGCCACCATGTCTCCTATCACTTGCCATCATCAACATCACAGGTATCACCTATTCAACACTCATGGATATCAGTTTAACCAAAGGCACAATAGAGAGCCTATGGTCAGCCATTCTCCCAGCCGGAATAATCAACATCATCCCAGAACCCCTCAAACACAAAAGAACCCAAAAAAAGAGGGGATGAAAAAATAAATTAAATAAATCATCAACACCCGGGTCCATATCCACCAATTAACAGTATCCCCAAAGCTGTACCAGAAAAAAAGGGGGGATATAAAGGGTTCCCTAAGACAAAGCAGGAAAAACCGATGACCCCGATGATCGCCAGGTGACAGGAAAGCAACCCCCCAGAAGAATCCTTTCCCATCAACGTGAATAATACATTAAAAGTGAACCGTAATATATATATGAGTTTTTCTTATAGGTTTATTATCAATTTATGGTGGTGATGATGGATGAGAAAGTCGTGTCTTTGGGGTTTGCTGATCCTCCTCACACTCACGGTATCCTTTAACGCTGCTGCGGCCGCAGAAACCCCACAGGATAACAACAACCCCACCGATCCCATGGAACTATCCACAGCAGATAACCCTGAAGGGAACTTCACGGATCCAGCAGAGTTCACCATAGACGATAACATCACAGCCGACACCACAGGAGTGGTTATGCAGACCAGGAACTACACCTGCGGGCCGGCAGCACTCGCCACACTACTCCAGAACCTCAGAATAAACACAACCGAAGACGAACTCGCAGACCTCGCCGAAACCACAGAAGACGGAACAACAATGCAGGGACTCATCAAAGCAGCAAAGGCAAAAGGCGTGAACCTCATTGGAGTGAAACTCAACATCACTGAACTCCGCGGGAACATGATCGCCTATACAGTGAGCTGCGGCGAGGGACACTACACCCTCATCAGGGAAGTCACCAGCAACACCGTTAAACTCGCAGACCCCACACAGGGAAACATAGAAATACCACTGGAAGAATTCCAGAAAATCTAAACAGGCTACACCCTCACAACCACCAACCAAACAGAAACAACTGAAAACACAACAGAACCAGAAAATCAGACAAACCCAGAAAACCAAACAGAACCCCATATAAAAACAGAAAAAATCCTAAGCACCGCGGAAATGCAAAACATCAAAGGTAAAAACTGGAAGTATAGACTGAAGAAGAAGGGTAAATGGCATGGTGAGGAGTTTAACTGGTGGAAGGTTTATTACTGGGTTGCTGTTGCCGGGACAGTGTATGGGGGTCCTTGGGGCAAAGCGGGTGCCCTTTATCTCATCTTTGAACCTTCAGAAGGGCGTTATTATCGTACACATTGTGGGTGGTGGTATTAAAGTACCGCCATTCCTCCTTATTCAGGAGGTTTTATAAATGTCATTTGATGAAAGAAGGTTTTTAGGCCTATTCACGGTTTTGATGGTAATTTCATTCCTTTATGTGTTGGATGTCCATGGAGCCTCAGAGTTCATGGTTTTTCTCTTGATGCTTACCATGCTCTCCCTCTATGGTTATAGAACTTCAAACCAGCACAATAGAGGGCAGCTTAAAATTTTTGTTGAAACGGTCCTAACAGCACTCCTCCTCTACATCATACTGGTACTTCAACCAGCGCTAAACACCTTAAACTGGTATGTTGCCATCATATTACTGACAACACTCCTCCTGATCAACACACCCCAACTGAAAAACCTCCTAAGAACCAACAGTAAAAACAAAGAGACATAGAGTATCTTTTTGGATGCTAAGACCCTAACTTATATAAATTGTTGAGGTAGAAGGGTGGCTTCATTGTGAAGATATTTGGAAAGTAGATTTCGATGGGTTCCGGGATTACAGTGAAAGCTAAATGGTCTGGTACCATCACGAGGGTATAGATTTGCATCATAATGGGGCCTCCCTATTCATTGATAGGTGGTGATTTAGGTGCAACGTGCATATGTACTCATGGCTGGGGTTATATTGCTCCTTTTTCCCTGGATGCTGAGCAGAAATTCAGGTTTCCTTCTGGGCCTGGCATTCGCCATCTTCACGGGACTCGTTATCGCACGCCTCAGTAAGCCTGCTGAAGAAAAGACCAACATGATAATATCAGCAGTATCCTGTTACACAATCCTGGTCATGCTGCAGGCTCTTAGAGGTTTTCCATTAAATTCGTGGACATTGCTGTTCACAGCAGGGTCATTTTTCCTCTCACTGATCCTCATGCAAACAGGAAGCATTCTAAAGAGCACCCCAGTAAACATTTAATTTCTGGGAAGCCAATGCTGAGACGAGGTAATCCATTTAACGTTTTTTTTATATCTGGATGATCATCTGGTGGAACTGAATATAACCTAATGATAAAAAATAAAATTTTAGGCCCTGAAACATGGGATGCAGACTATTTCACCATTCTTTATTCTTGCCCTGTGCTCTGAAACCGGTTCTCCGCATTCAGCGCATCTCACCGATCCATAGATCCTCGCCTTCTCTGGAATCTCCTCCACCACATCGGTGACATCAAAGAGTTCATGGGGGTCCATTTCAAGTATCCTGTCTGTCATCTCAGCCCTGTCAGCAACTCCCAGTTCATCCATGAGTTCATCAATGGTCTTTTTAAGGGATATCCTTATTCCCTCACCTGTTTTTCTGTTCAGGAACGTGTAGACATGTTTTCCATGGTCCCTGAATATCAGGTTTCCCTTACCGAATGTGCACCCTGTCATGAACTGGACAGAGTCTATGCTGCAGCTGTCGTTCTCAACAACCGCCACTATCTCCTCATCCTCTGATTTTCCAAATCTCTCTGCCACGATCTTTCCAACCATGTATCCAAGGGCTGTTCCTGCACAGGAATGCCCATGAAATTTGACTATGTCACTATAATCCATTAAACCACCTTTTAGAATCTATCATATGAAATAAATTTATTCATTGACTATGGCCTCCTTGAAGAACTCAGGGAGGAGCGACCTGTAGAGGGGGCTTCTGAAGAGCATCTCTATGTTACCGTCCAGTATGTAGGTGTAGCATGAGTCGTCATGTGCTCTCATTCCACGCCCATATGCCTGCATCAGTGTCATTATTGTCTTGTAGGCGTACCACCTCTGGTCCATCCTCTGCCTCCTGTTCACCTGCTTATCCCCAAGGTAGGGGAAGGGTATCTTGTAGATCACCTGGAAACGGCACTTATCATAGGGCAGGTCAACGCCCTCACTCATTGATGGGCTCACAAGGACCAGTGGTTCAGTGGAGTCCTCAAAGTATCTTAGAACGGCCTCCCTGTTGGATGCCCTGTGGTCGATGAGTCTCCTGTTTGGTATGTTCTCCATTATGAACCTCTGGCAGCGGTAGTTGTGTGTATGTATGAGTCCCTTATCGTTTCTGTGCCTCTCAAGGATTCTGTTCAGTATGGGGATGGTCTCAGGGGCCGTCTGCTTTATCCGGTTCCTTGACATTTTTCCGGCTATCTTCAGTTCTATGGGCCTTCTTGATGCCGGGAATGGGCTGTCGACCCTTACTATGTAGGCCTCATCGGGCTTTATACCCAGCCACTGGCAGAAGAGCCTCTCATTCAGTATTGTGGCGCTCATGAAGAGGCATGATTCAGAGTAGGAGAAGAGGCGGTCATGTGCATAGTGATGGACCCTGAGGGGTTTGAATGAAACCGACTCACCGTCGGAATCAATAACCCAGTTTTTTGGTTCATCCTCAAGGCTCATTTTAAGTTCCGAGAGCCTCTTGATGGTCCTCTTTATCCTGTCCCTCCTCTTCCTGGGCAGTGATTCCAGTTCAAGGTCACCGTAGTGGTCGGCTATGGCCTCAACCTGGAGGATCCACTCAGCGGGGTCATCCTCCTGCATCATGCTGGAGGGTATTGTCCTCTTAATGTCCTTTCTGAGGCGCCTGTTGGATATTGTGACCTCCAGTCGCTTCATGAGTTTATCCTCGATGTTGTGGGCCTCGTCAAGTATCATGAGGTTCCTCCTGTCAAAGTGGCCCACGTAGTTCAGTTCAAGGAATGCGTAGTCATAGTTCATGAGGGTTATGGGGCTGTTTATGGCCTCTGCCTTCTGTTCCCAGTAGTGGCAGTGCTCATCTGTCCTGAAGAATACCCTGTTGCCATATGAGTCCTGGAATGCCTCCTCTCCGAGGAGTGTTTCCCCCCTCACAACACCGTAGGGGCAGTGGAAGTTCTCTGATGAGGGGGTTGTCTGGCAGGTTCCCATGTCACAGGTGGACTCCAGGTCGTCGTTGCGGCAGAGGAAGTTGCCCCTCCCCTTCACAACCGGGAACCCGAATTCAGTGGCATACTGGTCCTGGAGCTGTTTTGTCATTGTGAGGATGTATGCAGGCTGGTAGATGCCTGCAAGGGTGCATGCTATTGCCGATTTTCCAGTGCCTGTACCTGCCTCGAGTATAACGTAGCGGTAGCCATCCTCAAGTGCCTGGTAGATGTCGTTTATGATATCAAGCTGCCCTGGTCTTGGCTGTGGAAAGGGGAAGTTCTCTATGATTTCGACGGGTATGTGGGGATACCTCTTCTGGAGGTCCTCGTTGATGGAATCTGACTTCTCATCGGATTTTATGAGTTTCCTGAAGAACGAAAGGCGCCCACTGCCCCTGCATGTGCAGTTATCCCTCATCATTCCACAGTCGGGACAGAAAAGTGGGTTTTCCATGGGGTCTATTTAAGGGTGAGGAACTATATAAGTTTAGAGAGTGCCACTGAAAACAAATTCATTGTCTGCAGAATGATTATCAGGTGTTTCTAATGAATGGAAAACTCATAGGTGTGGGTGTTGGGCCCGGTGACAGTGAACTTTTAACCATAAGGGCCCTGAAGGTTTTAAGATCGGTTCCAGTTATATGCGCTCCCCGTTCGTCATCTGAAAGGGACAGCATAGCCCTTTCAATTGTGAAGGATGTTTTAAGTGAACGTGATGATGATTACAGGATAATTGATCCTGTATTTCCCATGACTGATGATAGGGAGGAGCTTGAAAGGCACTGGGATGAGGCTGCCCGCCTGGTTTCAGGGAAACTTGCCTCAGGAATGGACGTTGCATTTATAACTCTGGGTGACCCCTCCATTTACAGCACCTTCAGTTACCTTCAGAGGCGGATTGAGGATATGGGCTTTGAGACAGAGATGGTGCCGGGTGTGACATCATTCACAGCATGTGCAGCAAGTGCAGGTACGGCTATTGTGGAGGGTGATGAGATCCTTGTTGTGGTGCCAAGGGTTGATGAACGCTTCAGAAGCATAATTGAAAACGTTGATGCCTGCGTTATAATGAAGACCTCCCGTCATGGGAGGCGCGCCAGGGAGGTTGTGGAGTCCGACCCCCGGGAGAGGGATGTTGTGTCTGTGGAGAACTGCAGTATGGATGATGAGGTGGTTGAGAGGGGCTTCCCGTCACAGGGGAGGTACCTTGCAACCACCATAGTGAGGTTCAGGGGCAACAAGTAGCCGTTGAACCGGGAACATCATGGATTTATCAGGAATGAGCACCTCTCATCCCCCCTTGCATAGCATTCTGTCTCCTGTATTTCAACATCAGAATTGAAGTATCTGCCAAAGACGGCCTCAAGTATTCCTGAGTCCAGGGCACAGGCGGATTCCCCGATATCAGGGAGCAGACCACATTCAAAGCAGTCGTAGGCCCTGATTACAAGTGGATCAGTGCTTTCCACCTTCAGGGTCCCCAGCCGGTTTATCCTCCAGAATCTTCTGAGGTTTTCAAGGAGATCCTCAAGGTTTCCCGCCCTTAAAGTGGGGTATATGACCTCCCCTATCTTCAATCCCACCTCGTGGAGAATGGGGTCGATGTTTATACCTTCCTTTATGAGTTCAACCCGGAGCACATGGAACATCAGCCTGAAGAAGTCAATTGGATCCCCCACTGATGTCAGATGCTCTGCAAGAAACTCTGTTTTTTCCTCATCCAGTTCTCCAAGCTTTTTTCTTCTGAGTTTACCCAGGTACCTTGAGTTTATTGAGAAGACCTTTATCCTCCTATCTGCCGGGTCCGGCCTTTCAACTATGAGGCCTGCCATTCTGAGATCCGAGAGGTGCTTTGATACCGTGGACTTGGATTTCCCGGTTATTCTGACTATATCCTGAAATCTGAGTTCCCTCTTCATGAGCTCTGACAGTATAAGTGATTTGACGGGACTCTCGATTACCTCTATTCCCCTATCTGTTGCAAATATTGTGAACTGCTGTCTTTCCCTCATTGAGCAGAGTTATGTTTCACCACCCATAAAATTGTTTCACTACCATAGAACAGAAAAGATTATATATTAGTTCGTAGATTATAGTACATTCGATGATATACGAATTGAATATCCGGTGATAAGATGAAGGCCGCAGCAAAAAGAATATCCGATGGAGTATACTGGACTGGAGTCCTGGACTGGGATCTTAGAAACTACCATGGATACACCCTCCAGGGCACCACATACAACGCCTACCTTGTCTGTGGAGATGATGGGGTTGCACTCATAGACAACTCCTACCCCGGCACCTTTGATGAGCTCATGGCGAGGGTCGAGGACGCCCTGAAACAGGAGAAAATGGACGGAATTGACTACATAGTCCAGAACCACGTTGAAAAGGACCACAGCGGTGTCCTGGTGGAACTCCACAGAAGGTTCCCTGATGCCCCCATATACTGCACCGAAGTGGCTGTTAAGGGGCTCCTGAAACACTACCCTGCCCTCAATGGAGCGGAATTCAGGACCGTGAAAACAGGTGATGTACTTGAGCTTGGCGGGAAGACACTGACATTCCTGGAGGCCCCGCTGCTCCACTGGCCAGACAGCATGTTCACCCTCCTTGCTGAAGATGGTATACTCTTCTCAAACGACGCCTTTGGACAGCACCTCTGCCACCCCCAGCGCCTTGACAGGGAGATACCAGAATACGTCCTCATGGATGCTGCCAGGAAGTTCTATGCAAACCTTATAACCCCACTCTCAAAGCTGGTCCTCAAAAAATTCGATGAAGTTAAGGAGCTGGGGCTTCTAGAGAAGATGCATATGATTGCCCCATCCCACGGGCAGATCTGGACAGACCCCATGAAGATCATAGAGGCCTACACAGGCTGGGCCACCGGTATGGTGGATGAGCGGGTCACGGTGATCTACGACACCATGCACGGGTCAACCAGGAAAATGGCACATGCCATAGCAGAGGGAGCTATGAGCGAGGGGGTCGATGTAAGGGTCTACTGTCTCCATGAGGATGAACGGAGCGAGATCGTTAAGGACATACTTGAAAGTGGTGCCATAGCACTTGGAGCCCCCACCATATACGACGAGCCCTACCCAAGCGTTGGAGACCTCCTCATGTACCTGAGGGGCCTCAAATTCAACAGAACCCGCACCAGGAAGGCCCTTGTATTCGGGTCAATGGGTGGAAATGGTGGGGCCACAGGAACCATGAAGGAGCTTCTTGTGGAGGCAGGATTCGATGTTACTTGCGAGGAGGAAGTGTACTACGTTCCCACAGATGATGAACTCGACGCCTGCTTTGAGGCCGGAAGAAAACTTGCAGCTGAAATCCGGAGGTGAGTGACATGAACGAAAACAGGACAGGCATATGCAGGGGTACTGAGATCGAGAAGGTGGTTGATGCCAACTTCAGAGGGGAATGCGCTGAGGTTGGCATGTACCTTGCAATGGCAAGGCAGGCCCAGAGGGAGGGCCTCCCTGAGGTGGCAGAGGCCCTCAGAACCATAGCCCTCGAGGAGGCTGAGCATGCCGCCAGGTTTGCAGAGCTCAATGGCGTAATCAGAGACAATCTCAAGGAGAACATCGAGATGATGCTTGAGGGTGAAGAGGCTGCCAGCAGGGAAAAGGGTGAGGCGGCCCTAAGGGCCACGGAGTGTGGTGTTGATGAGGCCCGTGACTTCTTCCATGAGAGCTCAAGGGATGAGGGAAGGCATGCCCGTATGCTCAGGGGCATTCTTGAGAGGTACTTCAAGGGATAGATATGTACGTCTGCAGGATATGCCAGTACCAGGTCCCTGACAGGGAGTTCAGCGAACTTGAGGATGGCTGGGTCTGCCCCCAGTGCGGTGTGGGCAGAGACGAGTTTGAGCACACATCCGATTCATCATCCCCTGAGCAGCCATTCATGCTCATGTTCAGGGCCATCACAGAGAGCCTCTGGAAGGTCCTCGGCAATGGTTCCCAGGGAGTCACGAGAGAGATGGGCTTCGTACTGGCAGAGATCATTGACCCTGAGGATCCTGTAAAATCAACAGCGGAATACTTCCTCAACCATGGATTCGCGGCATCCATCGAGTGCTCTGAAGGAGAGAAGCATGTTATGGATGTGAAAAACTGCAGGTTCTATGGTTTCTGCCGCTCCCTTGAGGATGATGGAGTTACAGTATCCACCTGCCCCTATGCAAACACCGCTGCAGCGGCCCTTGAGATCTCCACAGGATACAGGTACAGGATAAGGAGGCTGCCAGGGAAATACGGTCACGTTATCGAACTTTCAGGGATATCAAAAAAATAGAGGCTACCTAGATTCAGCCCGCTCATCCCCCCAATTTTTTCTTATCCTGGTTGAGAAGGATAAAACAGAATTATGAATATACATTAAAAATAAAATCAGAGACCTGTGCTATTTTTATCATTATCATAAAGGTTGGCGTAGGGTGGTTCAGCCGCAATTTCCCCGAGTATCCTCTCTGCAATTTCAAGTGATCTTTCACTACCCTCAACCAGTATGTAAAATGCCCCCTCGGCACCGCAGACTCCTCCAGCTGCAACCGGCTCTGCAGATGCACCTGTTAAAAGTTCCAGGGCATCCACCTCAGTGAATACCCTTCCTGGTATGGGAAGCATCCCGGGCCCACCGGCAGCTGCTGAGTTGAGTTTGAGTGCAATAGCATCAAGGTCGCCGGGTATTATCTTCTCAAGGCCCACGGGTATTATGAGCCCTGTTTTTCTCCCCACCGCGGCCTGGAGTGCAGCAAGCACCGTGCCCCCCATGGGGTGGCCTATGTAGACAGCGGCCCTTCCTGATCGATAGTCAAGGGCGTTGGCACCCTTGAGTACGAGGTCCCCCCTTCCAAGTTCGTCTGCAACATCAAAGATTTCAAGACCACGCTCCCATCTGCCGTCTCTGATAACGACGTCACCTGGAAAATCTGTGCCCATGCGCCCCATCTCATCCTTCATGATGGTTAAAGGGACCGTTATACCCCTGTGAAAGCCCCTTCTATCGAATCCATCTTCACCGATTCCTGCCAGGATCTCCTCTGCTATGTAGCCATTGGTTGTCCCTGCGATTATAACAAGGGTCCCCTCCTCAAGAACCCTCTCAACCTCTGGGTGTCGAAGCATTCCCCTGGCGATCAGGCGTTTACCCGCCGCAGGGGTTATGAGAAACTGCTTCATTTCAATCATCCTGCTTGCTGTTCACCCTTTTGAGTTTTTCACAGGCGGCCTCCGCTGCAAGGATTATTGGGTCGATGACCATTGAAACGGGGGGTGCATACGAAAACTCGGTCCATGCAAGATCTGAACATGTGAGTCCCTGTGATATGGCAAGTGACATGGTGTCAACCCTTTCAGCCACCCTCTCCTTTGCAACCATCTGGCACCCGATTATCCTTCCCTTAAGGTCACATATCATCTTCACATCAATCCTCTCGGCGCCGGGATAGTATCTGGCCTTTGTAAGGGCCCTCTTCTTTCCTGAGACCACCTTTATCCCGCTCTGGAGTGCCATGACCTCTGTGAGTCCAACAGCACCAAACTCGAGTTCACCTATCTTTGATACCATAGCGTTGAGAACCGGCCTGAAGGTTGCATCAAGACCCACGATGTTCCTTGCAGCCACCCGGGCCTGTCTCACAGCAGTTGAACCCAGGGGTGACTGTGTCCTGAAGCCTGTCACGGCATCGTAGACCTCAACGCAGTCCCCTACGGCGTAAATGTCGGGTACGCTTGTCTGCATCCTCTCATTGACCCTGACCGCCCACTGTCCAAGTTCGCATCCCGCCATCCGGGCAAGTTTTGTCTCTGGCCTCACCCCTGTTGCGAGGACCACCAGGTCGGCCTCAATGCACTCATCTCCCACAGCAACCGCCTCGACCCTTCCGTCTCCGGTTATCCTCTCAAGTGCCTTTCCAAGGACAACCCTTATCCCCTTCTCCTCAAGGTACTCCTGTACTATGGCTGCCATGTCAGGGTCCAGGGAACGGGGGACGATCTGTGGCAGCATCTCTGTCACGGTAACTTCAAGCCCCATTTTCAGAAGACCATATGCTATCTCAAGACCTATGAGTCCTGCGCCCACCACCACAGCCTTTTTACTCTGTGAGGCCCATTCACTTATCCTCTCACCATCTGCGAGCGTCCTTATGGTGAACACTCCCTCAAGGTCAACCCCCTCAACCGGTGGTATGAATGGGGAGCCCCCGGTTGCAAGGACAAGGACGTCGTAGGGTATTTCATGGCGTTTACCATCCTTCACATAGGTCACGGTTTTTTTATTGGGGTCAACCTCTTCCACCTCGGTTTCTGTGAGGATATCTATGTTGCGTTCCCTGTAGTCCTCTGGCTGGTGCATCACTATATCATCAAAGCACTCAACCTCCCCGCACATAACGTAGGGTATTGCGCAGGGTGAATATGCCACGTGCTTATCACGGGTTATAACAGTTATCTCTGCATCCTTATCATATTTTCTTATGTTTGAGGCCGTTGAAAGTCCTCCGGCCCCTCCTCCAACTATAACAACTCTCATTTATCCCTTTCTCCCTCAGAGTTATCACTTATGGTTTTATTTTTTATCTCATAAATAACTCAGATATATTTATAAATTTGAATATATGAATAGATTTCAGTGCACTGGTCTATGTCACAGAAACTGTAAAGAGGACC
>NZ_JAKLTD010000001.1:298604-384627 GCF_022014235.1 Methanothermobacter sp. K4 | reverse complement strand
CATAGGATATATGAATAGATTTCAGTGCACTGGTCTATGTCACAGAAACTGTAAAGAGGACCGCATAGGATATATGAATAGATTTCAGTGCACTGGTCTATGTCACAGAAACTGTAAAGAGGATCACCATGAAGAAGAGGGTTCTTTTCATATGCAGAAACAACTCAGGAAGATCCCAGATGGCCGAAGGTATTCTCAGAAACATGTACGGGGATCACTACCATGTCCAGAGTGCCGGAAGCCAGCCAAGGGAAATTAACCCCCTGACAGTGAGGGTCATGGAGGAGATCGGAATCGATATGAGCTCCCATAAGCCCACCAACCTAAGGGAACTCGAGGGTGAGGAGTTCGATGTTGTTGTGAGCCTCTGTGATGATGCATGCCCTGTATTCCTTGGTGGTAAGAGGTTCATACATGCAGAGTTTCCAGACCCTGCAGGTGGGGATATAACCAGATTCAGAAGGATACGTGATGAAATCTTAGACTGGATAAGGACTGAATTCAAACCGGAGGATGACTGAATGGTCAGGGTTGCAATTGTGACAGATGGCCCCTACGGTGAAAGGGCCCACAAGAACATATGCGAGGAGTTTGAAACAGATTTCATTGAACTTGAGGCCCCCACAGGCATATTCGCAGATGAAGTTGAAATACCCCATGAAAAGATTGGGCAGATAGTATCAGCGGATATCGTTATAACCTACATCCTTCACCCGGACCTCACACTTGAACTTGTGGACCGCATCCACAATGATGTGGACTGGATAATAGTGGGTGCCTGGAGGGGTGAGGGCTTCAGGAATCAGCTGCTGGGTTACGGGAATGTCACAGCACCAGAGAACATGTGCGACCTTGAGGAGAACGGGAATCCGTCCTTCGATGAATTCGTATCGAAATTTGGAAAGCCAGTGGTTGAGGTTGATGTTGAAGACGACATAGTAAAAGAGATAAGGGTCCTCAGGTGTTCACCCTGCGGTGCAACACGGTTTGTTGCAGAGGAACTTGTCGGAACTGAGGTGAAGGACCTGCCTGTCCGTGCAGGCCTTAAGATACAGCATTACCCCTGCAGAGCCGCAAAGATGAGGTTATTTGCAGATGATGAGTGCAAGAAGGAGCTGGCTGCCAGGACCCACTGTGAGGCCTTTGAGAGGGCGCTTGAAAATCAGTGAAAACTATCATTATTATTCATAATAAATTATTTATTTTATGGATGCGAAGATAGATCCATGGAGAAAAAACTGCTCACAATAGTCCTCCTGGAGGGTCCCTACCGCCACCAGTATGCAGATATAGCCTCAGAACTGGCAGAAAGCGCCATTAAAAATGGCTATGATGTTAACATATTCCTTTACATGGATGGAACACATGTACCGAAAAGGGACCAGGCCCCCCAGTCATTCCCCAATGTCGCAGAAAAATTCAGGGCCCTTGTAAGGGCCGGTGTTAATGTGATATCCTGCATAAGGTGCTCCACTGCATGGGGCTACACCTGTTCAGAGAAGCCCTACATAAAGGGTGTGGAGATAAAAAGCGTTTATGAACTGGCAGAATGGATAAAGAAAAGTCACCGTGTGATAAGTCTGGGTTGTTAAAATGAAATCCTCTCTCATAATAATAGACAGGGCCCCCTATGGATCTGAAGATGCATTCAGTGGTTTCTATGTTGTCATAGCATGTCTGAACAGTGGCCTTGACTCTGATGTTCTCCTAATGGAGGATGGGGTCTACGCTGCAGTTGCAGATCAGAAATCAGAGAGCATAGGCTACCCAAATGTGGAGGAGCTCACATACCTCATATTTCCGGAGGGGAGCATACTGGTACATGAGGGGTCCCTCAGGGAGAGGGGGCTTGTGGAGGAGGATCTTGTTGAGGCTGCAGAGATAATAAACGATGAGGAGCTCCATGAGATAATCTCTGCAAAGGGTGAAACCGCAGTTATCAGGATATGAGGTGCCGTTATGGAAATGGATGAGGTTAAAAGGGAGCTCATCCCTGATGGGCCCCTTGTAAGGGAGGTTACCCTCAAACAGGTGAAGCCATGCATTGCAAGTGAGGGGAAAATAAGGGTCCTTATGGAGCTTGACTCTGAAATCGGAGACATAATCCCCCTCCTGGCAAATATGTATCCGCCGGGTGCTGTGAATTATGTTAAGAAGAAAAACATTCTCACCCTCACAATCTACGACAGGCTCATAAGCCTCTACCCCTCAGGAAAGGTCAGCATGAACAAAAACCATGACGTGGAGGAGGCCTTTGATATCATAAGGCGGATCATGGAAAGGATAAACCAGGCACACGAGGCCTACCTGAGGGGTGTGCGTGGAAGGGACGTGGAAAGCATTGGACCACTGGATATACAGAGGTGCCTCCCTGGCAGCAACTGTGGAGAATGCGGTGAATCAACATGCATGGCCTTTGCAATGAAGCTCCTGAACGGTGAGCAGAAACTCGATAACTGCTACCCCCTCAAGGAGCCATGGATGCAGGAGAATGTCCAGTGCCTTGAGAAACTTCTTGGTGAGCAGCTCATGGAGACACTGGGGTGGAGCGGTTACTGATGGGTTCTGTGGGGTTTCTTGTAACTAAAAGTCCATCTGAACTGGGTTTCAGGACATTCCTTGACCTTGTGGGGATATGGAGGGAGGATGAACTCAGCGTATACCTCATATCAGGTGGAGTGTATGCTGCAATGAAAAAAAACAGGTATTCCCACACCATCAGAGAACTGTCAGAGACCGAGGCTGTTTTTGCAAGGAAGGAAGATCTAATGGCAAGGGGTATAACCCGTGACATGCTCATTGATGGTGTGGAAATACTTGAGGGTTTTGACAGGATAGTTGTGGATATCATGGAGAAGCACCGGATGGTCTTCACCATCTAATCTTCTGGTTTTACAGGTTTTCTTGCACCCCTTATACCTCCACGGGAGACCATGATTTCACCTCCATTCTGTGATCATAAACCAGTCAGAGTACCTGCCGTGTAGACAAGGAATGAAGCAATCCAGGCAACCAGCAGGGAATAGGCTGGGGAGAAGAGGGCCCATTTTGTACCTGCCTCCTGTTTTATTACGGCAAGTGTTGCAAGGCAGGGGGTGTAGAGCAGTATGAATACCATGAAGGAGAAGGCCTCCAGTGGCGTGAAAATCCCCTGAATGGTTGCTGCAACATCACCGGTGCCGTATACCGCCCCGAAGGTACTTATTACAAGCTCCTTTGCGGCAAAACCGAATATGATTGCAACCGCGGACTGCCAGTCCCCAAAGCCCAGTGGCTGGAAGATGGGCGTTATCATGGACCCTGTGATCCCCAGGATTGATGATGAAACGTTCCCTTCCGGGAAGTTCGAGAGGAACCATATCACCAGTGAACCTGCAAGTATGATGGTCCCAGCCCTCTTTATAAACTGAACACCCCTCATGTAGGTGTGAATGAGAAGTGCCTTAAGTCTCGGAAGCCTGTAGGGTGGAAGCTCCATGAGGAAGAGTGACCTTTCACCCTCCACGATTCTATCACCAAGTAAGCGGGCGGTCAGTATGGCCACCACTATCCCGAGAATGTAAAGTGAGAATATCACCCAGCCCCGGTAGATAACCGGGAAGAGGGCTGCTGTGAATAGCACATAGACAGGGAGCCTTGCGCTGCATGACATGAAGGGAACTGTTAGTGCTGTTATTATCCTCTCCCTCTCAGAGTCTATCGTCCTTGTGGCCATGACGGCAGGTACGCAGCATCCGAAGCCCAGCACCATGGGGATGAATGACCTTCCACTGAGGCCCCCCAGGGTGTTCATCACACGATCCATGACAAATGCCGCCCTGGCAAGGTAACCTGAATCCTCAAGGAATGACAGGAGGAAGAAAAGGATGAATATGTTGGGTATGAAGACCAGGACCGACCCTACACCACCTATCACCCCATCAGATAGAAGGGATGCAAGCAGAGAATCGCCCATGACGCCATGAACCACATCTGCAAGGTATGAAAAGGCGAAATCCAGCAGGTCTGTCAGTGGGGCCCCTGCAGTGAATGTCAGCTGAAAAATCAGCCACATCACACCAAGGAGCACAGGAAGGCCAAGGAACCTGTTGAGCGCAATTCTGTCAATAATCTCTGACCCTGTAATCCGATCCACCGGTGGCTTT
The DNA here is from genome assembly GCF_022014235.1 of Methanothermobacter sp. K4. Classification (NCBI taxonomy): domain Archaea; kingdom Methanobacteriati; phylum Methanobacteriota; class Methanobacteria; order Methanobacteriales; family Methanobacteriaceae; genus Methanothermobacter; species Methanothermobacter sp. K4. The sequence goes on along the minus strand of NZ_JAKLTD010000001.1, from coordinate 380,482 downwards.
CTGAGTGTACTCTCAAGGAGGGCCTCTATAAGCCCATACCGGGCATCGGATACAATGACGTCGGCCTTCACAGAGTATTCATCCTCAAGGATCCTGCGAATCCTCCTGAATTCATCATGAATTTCCTCTCCAACCATTGAGGCCACCCTCTCATCGCCCTCAAGGAGCTTTATGATGATCCATTGCGGTGGAAATTTGAGTTCGCTGCCCCTGATGAGTTCATACAGTCTGCTCAGAGATTCGTGTCTCAGGAATTCATATCCTGGGATCCGGGGTTCACCTTTATTCCATTCGATTAGCCCTTCAAGGAGCTCATCCTGCTCGTCTTCAGTTGCCTCGATCCTCACAACAGGCACGCCAAGGAGTTCCTCAAGTTTCCCATAATCCAGACTGTAACCCCTCCTCTCGGCCTCGTGGTTGAGGTTCACTGCGATGATGGTGTTAAGGCCAAACTCCATTATCTGGAGGGCCAGGTAAAGGTTTCTTTCGAGGTTGGATGCATCAACAACGTTTATCACAAGATCAGGAGGCTCCTCAAGGAGGTAATCGATCACCACCTCCTCCTCTGGAGAACCAGCTGCGAGACTGTAGGTTCCAGGGAGATCTATGACCTCAATGTCACATTCCCTGAAGTGCAGGTGTCCCTCCTTCTTTTCAACGGTTTTGCCTGGCCAGTTGCCGACATGCTGATTTAGACCTGTGAGGCTGTTGAACAGGGTGCTCTTACCCACATTGGGGTTTCCTGCAAGGGCTATCCTCAGTGACAACCTAATCTCTCCTCACCCTTATCATTGAGGCCTCCTCCCTGCGGATGGATAAGGGGTGGCCCCTGACCCTCACCTTTAGGGGGTCGCCGAGGGGTGCAACCTTTTCAAGGGTTACCCTGGACCCCCTGACGATTCCCATCACCGTGAACCTGTGCTTTATCTTACCGGTAATATCAACTGAGGTGACCGTTACCCTTTCTGATTCGGATATTCTGTCGAGTGTAGTTTCCATGACACCACCTTTTTAGGTATTCCTAAACTTTAGTTATACCTAAATCACCATCATATATAAATTTTTAGGTTTTCCTAAAATGAGTTTCATGAGGGTAAAAAAATCAGACATCAAAAAAAATAAAAAAATATGGGTTTAATTTCTTCCCTGGTAGAAGTATCCTGCTCCAAGGAGGCATACAATTCCTATGATTCCAGCAAGAGCATAAAGTGGTGTCTGGGTGCTTGCTGAACCGTTCTGACTTGAAGCAGCAACCTCATAGGCCTTACCTGACTCACCGGAAGGTTCTGACTGTGAAACCTCACTCGTATCAGATGACTCACCAGAACTGACAGCCTCACTGGGTGTGGAACCTGATCTTCCACCGGATGAACCTGATGAAGGTGCGCCGGTCTCACCAGCATCAAGACCATCGTCACCTGTCCCACCAGATGTATCAGACCCTGTATCAGATCCCGGTACATCAATGGATTTGCCTGTGGCTGCGGCCATTGCACTTGCAAACTTCCTCAGGGCAGCCTGGTTAAGGGAAGAGAGCTTCACAACCCACTCATTGAAGACGATGTTGGCACAGGTATGGTGACAGCAGACAACACCATACTCATTGACCGCCGAGATATACTCATCTGCAAGCCTCTGAAGCGTTGCTGAATCAGCCCTCCACAGGCCCCTTCTGCTGGCCTCAAGAAGCCATGCCACGGTGGAAGCATATGAGTAGGGCTGCACACTCCTGAACCTGTCCCTCACAGAGGAATCAAGGACATAGGTCTCAGCGACCCTCTGCCACATCCAGTCCTGTACAAGTTCAGGTGTGACTGCGCTCCACCCGAAGAGGTGTCCTATCTCCTTTGAGATCTGATGGCCACCTGAGAATCCCTGGCTGAGCATTCCCTCAATCCACTTTGGGTTGTAGGTCCTCGTCCTCAGTTCAGCTGCAATGAAATCTGAGAGTGTCTCAATCCTCGGGGTGAACCTTGTGTTGGCAATGTAGGATGCAATATTCTTACCTGACATTGCCCCTGCAGCCATTGTGAGCCCTCCAAGGTACTGGTAGACGTCATCGTTGTCCAGAACCCCGTAGACACTGTCCCTCACCTGCACGGTTGCATCGACATTTGATAGCTGCTTCATGAAGACCTCCTTTGCATCAATGGCGTATATGTCCTTTCCATAGATGAATCCCATGTGGTTAAGGTAGGTTTCAACAAGCTGTGACTGGTTGTTCCACTTGGCAGTGGACTCAACAACAGCAGGTATCCCTGTACCGTAACTTCCAGGGGCGCTGCCGAATATCCTTGCCCCTGCAAGTGTATCTGCCATTGGCAGGCCCCTGGCGGTGTAATTTGTGAGATCCTGAAGGTAGTGTTTTCTGAGATAGTTCTGGTTCACCGGTTCATCCAGTTTCATCACAAGCCTTATTGCCTCGTCCATCCTGTCTATGCTGTAGGCGAAGGTATCCCTGAAGAGCCCGCTGATGGTTACAAGGACGTCGATCCTTGGCCTTCCCAGGGTTGCAAGGGGGGTCACGTTGATCCCTGTGAATCTCCCTGACTTATCCCATACCGGTTCAGCACCTATCAGTCTCAGCACCATGGCTATTATCTGTCCGTTGGTCCTCATGGTTTCAATGGCCCAGAGAACAACCCCCACGGTTTCAGGGTACCTGCCGTTCTTTGCAAGGTAATCTGCTATGAGATCATCGGCCATCTTCTTACCGATCTCCCATGCAGCCCTATCCGGTGCCAGTCTGGGGTCAAAGGAGTAGGAGTTTTTACCAGTCGGCAGGAGATCGGGTATCCTGATGGGGTCGGCGCCCCTTCCCGGCTCAACGAATCTGCCCTCAAGGGCCCTCAGAAGATTGCTGATCTCACAGTCACTGGCCAGTTTCTCCCTTATGGCGTTCCTGAACTCTGTGGTGTTTCGTGTAGCCGGGTAAAAGCTCACAATGGCCTCAACCATTGCATCGAGCAGCTGGCCGCTCAGTGGTTCTCCGAATACATGCAGACCGTAGGGTATCAGTGTTGCTGAGAGTTCATCGAGTCTGTGTTCGATCCTGTCAAGTGCCTCCTCAAAGGATGCATTGAGGTCAAGGTTCAGCTCCCTGTGAAGGTCCAGCTTCAACGTGAGGTTCTTTATCTCCTCTGCAATTATCAGTTTCCTCTGGGGATCCTCTGCTGAGTGGTAGCTGTTGATCTTGTGCTGGAGTTCAGCCAGGTCTCCGTAGAGTTCACCCACAACCATCGGTGGAATGTTGTGGTTGATGAGCACCGCATATCCCCTCCTCTTGGCCTGTGTTCCCTCACCGGGGTTGTTGACTATGTAGGGGTAGATGTGGGGAAGGTCACCTATCATGACGTCTGGCCAGTCAAGTGAGGAGAGTCCAACGGATTTTCCTGGCAGCCACTCAAGGGTTCCGTGTGTTCCCAGGTGTATAACTGCATTGAAGTTCTTCTGAAGCCACAGGTAGAATGCCAGGTACTGGTGGTGGGGTGGGAGCGTGGTTGAGTGTATGAGGTCAGCTGCATCCTCGCCAAAACCGCGCATTGGCTGTGGTCCAAGGAATACGTTTCCAAGCATCACACCGGGTATCACGATGCTGCCATTGTATACCATCACGTTCCCTGGTGCTGGCCCCCAGGTTGCTGTTATGTTGTTTCTCAGGGCCTCAGGAAGGAGGCTGAACCAGGCAAGATATTCTGATACTGGTATGGTCACTGCACCCGCCTTCACAACCTTTGCAAGCTCCCCTGGGGCCCATGACCCCACATTGAGGCCCGGTCCAAGGAGTATGTTGATTACCTCTGCAGTTGACTTTTCATCCACCCTGTAGCCCGCTGACTTCAGGGCCCCCAGTATCGTGCTTATGCTCTCTGGCACGTTGAGGTAGCTGGCACTGATACCATCCTTACCACCCCCTATGTTGTAGTAGATGAGGGCTATCTTCTTCTCTGCGTTTGAAAGTTCCCTCAGTTTCACCCAGTTGATCATCCTCTCTGTGAGCCTCTCTATCCTGTCGGGTATGGGTACGTAGTAGGTGTACCTCAAGCCTGTCTCCGGGTCAACCATCTCAACGCCGCCACCGATCATGATGGGCTCTATTCTCCCATCAATCTCTGGGAGGGCTATCTGCCAGTAGACCTCGGATGAGAGTCCTGATATGCTCTCGTTCCATGTTTTGAGGTTTGATGCATATACCGCTGAGAGTGCGGGTACATCAAGTTCCCTCAGTATGCTTGTGGAGTTCACCGGATCCCCGTTGTAGAGGTTGAATCCCATACAGGTTATGAGACCGCTTATTCTTGGTGTTCTGTTGCCATCCAGAAAGAACTTCTCTATGACATTCCTCTTTGTTGGTGTGTCCGCTGCAAATCCGAGCATCACATTGTAGCCCTTGCGCTCGAGGCTCTCAACTATCGCGGTGTGCATCCTCATGTCGCTTCCACGGTAGTAGGTGTCAAAGGTCAGGATCCCTATCCACGGCTTTCCCGGCTTGTAGTGTCCGCTCTGCACATACCATGAATTGTACTGGTCCCAGCTGGTGAACTGCTGTGCTGAGTCAGGATGGTAGACAAATGACTTTATGGCTGGAATTGCTGTGAGGTTCTCCCCTGGCCTGAGCTTCATCCCCGCATCCCGCAGGAGGAGAAGCATCATCCTCCTGAAATTTTCAGGGCCTCCCTGGTCCCATATATTCTTAACAGTTGCATTGTCCTCGCCTATACTGGGGTGGTTCTTGAAGGTGTTCCCTGTTCCTATGGCTATGATTCTTTTTGCTGATGTGACGTTGAGGATCTGGTTGACCTTTGCAACCGTGTTTGGACTGCTTATCATCTGTATAAGTATCACGTCGGCCCTTCTGCCGGCCTCAATGGCTGCTGCATCGATCTGCGGCTCGTTTCTCAGGAGTTCATCATTGGTGAACATTGAGAGGTTGAATCTGTAGCCGTTCTGGCCTGCCAGTTTATACCCCTCCACTATCGCCTTTGTACTGGATGTTGACCCGGTAAGTATCAGAAGGTTGTAGTGGGATGAGTTCTCTGCAATAACGTCTCCCGTGGTGTTGTTGCTGTTATCCGCTGCTGAAACACCTCCTGTAAACATGAGTGCAATGATTAGAATTAATGGAATCACTGATCTTCTCATATTTTCACCTCCATTTAATTTTATTTTAAATCAAATATTGTTGAATTAAGATTTATATAAAATTTGCTTTAATAAAAATAAAAATTATTTTAATATGGTTTGTATCAATTATAATACCTGGCCCCCACCAATGGCTCAGAAAAGACAGCTATCCCCTCTGCAAACTCATGATCAAAGAGGGCCTGATGGTGTGCTTTACAAAAATAATATCATATCAGACGCTAAATCAGATCACATGAAGAAAAAGAAGAAGATGGTGGGTGTGAGGTGCCAGTGCCATGAACCCCCTGCCAGGGAGAGCGGCATGAGGACAGTTATGTGTCCCCGCTGCGGTAAGATCTACAGGACCGATAAGGAAGACGATGTCTGCTTCAGCTGCCAGAGGCGCTGATCAGAACATCGGTAGACAGTATCTATCTCAGCTATCAGAACATCATCAGAATGCCGCGTCCTGTGCCCCATATTATACTCACCGCTATGATAAGTATAACAAATATGGAGACATAGCTGACCGCCGGTTTAACAATCCTCTCCGGTAACCTGTAGCGCAGGAGCTCCTCAAACATAAGTCCACCATCAAGGGGCTTGGCAGGTAGAAGGTTCACCGTGCCCACTGCAAAGTTCAGGAAGAATATCCAGAAGAAGAGCTCCTCCAGGTATGTGAGGGCAAATGGTAGGGTGCCACCAAAGACCGATGCCACTGACCCCCTCACCTGCAGGTGGTTGCTGGTCCGGATACCCATGTAGGCCCTGCTTGAGTTGTTGGGGTTTCTGCCTGTCTTAAGCCTGAAGGTCCCCTGATCCGTGTCTATTGTGATAACCTCACCCACCCGTATCCTCTTAAGGGCCATTCCATATGTGGTGAGGTTTGTGGTTGGCATTCCATTTATGCTCTCAATAACCAGACCCGGTTTGAGGACCTCACTTGCAGGGCTTCCAGGAACCACGCTATCTATCTGAACACCATCGGCCTGGAAGGCTGCGGGCATGGCATATGCTGAAATACCAAAGAAGAGTGCAAAGCATATACCTGCAAGTATGAGGTTTGCCACTGATCCAGCGGCATATATCCTCAGCTTTGATATGGGGCTCACCTTCTTGATATCATCCTCGTCAGGTTCAACGAAAGCACCCGGAAGTATTGCCAGAAGAAGGAGGCCAATGGATTTTATGCGGACCCCCTCAACCCTTGCAAGTATCCCATGGGCGAATTCATGCACCACTATGACCGTGGCAAGGCCCAGTATACCGTAACCCAGAGGCACGTAAACCGGTGCCCCTGGTATGTCAACACCCGGCACGATGAGTGACGCCTGTGGGGTCACGAATATGCTCTGAAGGGACATCACCATGAGGTAGAGCATGTAGAACATGAAGAAGAACGCCACAGGGATGCCCGCGTTCAGTATCCACCTCCAGAGTCTTGGATGGCCCGATGCGATGCTGTCAATGAATCCCCTCATCCTCCTTGTTCTCCTCAGGAGGAGGGGTCCCTGTATCTCAACCTTTAGTCTGTCCCTGAAAAGAACAGCGAGTGTCCATATCAGGATAAATGCGATGACGTAAAACCAAAGTGCATTCATATTACATAACACCTGTTTTAATGGTTGTTGAAGCGATCATATAAAATCTCCCATTCATATGTGCTGGCACGGTTTCAGAGTGTCATTGAATCAAAGAGGAGGACCTCACACTCCTCATCTTCAGCTATGCCCTCAAGGTTCTCATCTATTACTATGTAGGCATTTGACTCCACCATTGACCTTATTATACCTGAACCTCTGCTCTGGACAGGTTTAACTGTTACGTTGTCTGCATTTGACCGCAGGTACTCTGTCCTTCCAGGGCCAGATGCAACCTTGCCAAGACACCGCCTCTTCACTGTTCTGTGCCTGTAATCCAGGTGCTGCATTCTGAGAAGATAGTACCTTGCAAGGACATCGAACTGCACCATGGCAGCGACAGGATAACCTGAAAGCATGAATATTGGTTTACCCTCAACCATTCCAAACGCTACAGGTTTTCCTGGCCTCATTGCCACCCCATGAAAGAGTACGTCGCCAAGACTGTCCACAGCATCCACAACCACATCCCCCCGGCTCACCGCTGTTCCGCCGGTTGTTATGACCATGTCATGTTCCTTCACTGCCCCTCTGATTTCATCCACTATGATATCCATGTCGTCGGGGGCGTGGCTAACCTCTGCCTCTCCACCTGCACTCTCAACAAGGGCCCTGAGGGTGTAGAGGTTTGAGTTGGGTATCTTGCCTGGTTCAAGGTCTGCTGAAGGCTCCATGAGCTCATTACCTGTTATTATCACCTTTACTGATGGCTTTTTGTACACCCTCAGCTGGCTGTAACCTGCGGATGCCGCCATGGCAATTTCTGCAGGTCTGAGGAGGGTTCCTTTAGTCAGGACGGTATCCCCTGCCCTGAAATCCTCACCTGCCGGTGCCACGTTCTCTCCAGGGAACACAGGTCTTACAACACTGATCTCAGACCCTGAACTGACAGTGTACTCCTCCATGACCACAGCGTCTGCCCCGTCGGGTATGGGGGCTCCTGTTGCGATTTTAACAGCCTCACCCCTACCCACATCCACATCCGAGACATCCCCGGCCCCTATGGAATCTGTGACAGCGAATATTGATGGATTCTCAGGTGACGAACCGAATGTATCCTCGGCCCTCACCGCGTATCCGTCCATCGCTGACCTGTCAAAGGGTGGGGAGTCAAATCTGGCCCTCAAATCCTCTCCAAGAACCCTTTTATGGGCATATAGCAGATTCAGGGTTTCAGTTTCAGTTAATATCTGATTTTCATCAAGAATCCTGAATGCATCCCTCAGTGGTATGAGTTCTGATAGAAACATGTGACCATCACCGCTTAAGTACTGTCCTATATAATATAAGGTACTGCCCTATACTATTATAATATAAAGGGGGATATAAATTCCCAGCTGGAAAAAAATCTTTGATTCGTGGAGGTTTCATGATAGAGGTGGACTCTGTCTCTAAAAGCTTTGGAAGAATCAGGGCCCTTGATAACCTCAGCTTCACTGTGAGGGAAGGGGAACTCATGGGCATAATCGGTCATAACGGTGCCGGTAAGACCACCGCGATACGCATAATAGCAGGGATACTGCACCCTGACTCTGGCACAGTCCATGTGGGTGGATATGATGTTACCAGGGATCCCCTCAGGGTTAAAGCAATGATAGGCTACCTTCCAGAGGAACCCAACCTCTATGAGCGTTTCAGGGCGGCGGATCTCCTGAGGTACTTCGGTGAACTCTATGGTGTCCCCCGGGATGTGCTGGATGACAGGATATATGAGTTACTTGAACTCGTGGGTATGAGTGAACGTGCAGAGGACCCCATAAACACATTCTCCAAGGGCATGCGGCAGAGGATAGGAATAGCAAGGGCCCTCATACATGACCCTCCAATCATAATATTCGACGAACCCACCATGGGGCTTGATCCGGCAACAGCATTCTCAATAAGGGAATTCATAAGGGAGCTCAAGGGATCAAGGACCATGATACTCTGCACCCACTACATGGAGGAGGCCGACTACCTCTGTGACAGGGTCGCCATAATAAACAGGGGGCGCATACTAGACATTGGAACCCCGGATGAACTCAAATCCAGGGTCCAGGGGGACCTTATACTTGAAGTTAAGGTCTCAGAGCCCTCACTGGTCAGCAGAGAATCTCTTATGGAGATAAGTGGTGTTAAATCCGTTGTAATTGATGGTAAAATTATCAGGTTCTCCCTTGGTAGCCGTGAATCCATGAAAGAGGTTATAGAGAATATCCCTGGAACTGTCTTCAGTGTGAACACCCGGGAGGCAACACTCAACGACGTATTCATACAGAGCCTGAAGGGGGCCTAGATGAATCTCCTAACAGTTACAAAATGGGAACTCAGGGGAACATTCAGGAGCCGTAAATTCCTCTTCATATTCATATTCCAGATACTGGTACTTTCACTCACCATATTCATGTTCAGTGGCTTCATTGAGATGATCGGTGAGGGAAGCACTTTCACCCCCTCCCTCAGGGGTTTTGCAGAGCTCAGTGTCACCGACCCCTCAGGTATCATCTCCGGGCAGCTAAACCCTGACGTCCTCTATATACATGGGGGTGCACCCTCCAGGCTCCTTGTCGATAACTTCACCGGCATCCCCCTGAATGCAACACTCTACCTTGACTATTCTGATCCAAGAAGGACCGTTGTAAGGGACGAGGTGGAAGCCGCTGTTGAAAGGGCATCCACCGTGATAACCAGTGACCTCATTGAAACCCAGACCCCGAGACCTGAGGTCCGCGAGGAGACACGGGGTGAGGCCCTTCCACTTCAGCTTGTGAGGCGGGTTATGGTTTCAATTCTCCTCTTTCTCCCGGTTTTCCTGTTCGGGAACCTTGTGGTGGACAGTATTGTGGGTGAAAAGGAGAGGAAAACAGGTGAAGCCCTCATCGCAATGCCCATAAGGCGCTCTGAGATCATCATCGGGAAGTGCCTCTCTGTTACTGCCACGGTGGCGCTGCAGGTGGGTGTGTGGATGATCCTGATAATGGCGGCCGGTTTCCAGATAAGCAACCCGACAGGTGCATATGTCACCGTTGTGCTCTCATCAACACCCATCATCGGGCTCACGGCACTCATATCTGTTTATGCAAAGAACTACCGTGAGGCCGGGATAGGTATAACCTTTGCCTACATAATCGCAGCAGCATACCTGATTGTGCCTGCCCTCGCCTACATGGCAGGTTCCTCAGGGTCCCTCTCACCCATGACCCTCACCATAAAGCTGATATCCGGGGTTAACCTGAATGCAGCTGACCTCATACCACCCGTGGTCTCAGTCCTTTTACTTAACATCCTCTTCTATGGCCTTGCAGTGAGATTATTCAGCAGGGATGATGTGGTTTTTGGTCCAAGGCCTGGTATTTTAAGGTTGATGGTGAGACCATGAAATTGAAGGCCCTTACAGTTAAGGAGGCGCGGGACATATTCTCAAACAGGATCTACATGCTGCTTGTCCTGGTGCAGGTCATAATAATACTGGGTGCCTATGGACTTGCAGTTGTAAGTTCCGTTGCAGCAGATCCAGAGCTCATTGGGGAGTGGGGTGGTTCCAGGTTCCTCAAGGTGGGTGTTGTGGGAGACGAAAGTCTGCTCATTGAGGGCCTTGAAAGGGAGGGTCTCAGTGTCAGGAAATTCCCGGATCTTGCTGATGCCAGGAAAAGTCTTGGTTCTGGGGTGGTTGCCATTGTCTACACCGGCGGTGGGGATGTCCGTATCGAAGCAGACACCGGCAGTGCATTCTACACCATCATGAGCGAAAGGCTTCAGCGTGCTGCCTCATGGTACGCGGAGCAGAAACAGTTCAGGGAGGCGGGTATTCCAGCATCCACAGTTAAAGCCCTGGAGAATCCTGTTAAACTGAAAATTGTCGCCATCAACAGGGAAAGGTATGCTCCCCTTGCAGTTGAAAGCTCCTACTTTGTGGAGATAATGTACGGGTTCATAATACCCTTCGTGGTTTTCCTCCCATTCTTCCTTGGGAGTAACATTGTAACCGACAGTGTTGTTGGCGAGAAGGAAAGAAAAACCTTCGAGGTCCTCCTGATGGTCCCCCTATCCGAGACCAGCATCATTCTTGGTAAGATAACCCCTGCGCTCATTTTTTCGTTCGTTCAGAGCCTCCTGTGGCTCGGAATAATAATACTCCTTGGGGTGCCGGTTTACAACATCCCCCTGCTGTCCATCATAATGTTCCTCACGGGTCTGGGGTTCACAGGGACCGGCCTATTCATATCCATCCTTGCAGACAGCACAAAGGAGGCCAACTCTGCCATCACGGTGGTGCTCTTCTTTGCAACATTCCTGCTCTTCGTGCCCCTCTTCATGGATATGGATACCCTCAACCCAATAATACGCTTCATACCCAGCATCATAATGGTCAAACTCTCATCGAGCCCATATATCAACCCTGGTCTCATCTATGACATGTTACCGTCGGCCTTTTTATCTGTAATCCTCTTTGCGGCTTCAGTTGTCTCATTCAGGAGGGAAGGAGTTATAAGACTCTGACCCCTCACAAAAACCAATTTTCTGTCTCATCAGATGATAAGACTCTGACCGTTACCATCCACCCGACTACAATGCCCCTACTGAGTTGTCTCAAGTAAAGACGCTGACAAGGATCCTTTTTTAAAGGGGTGATGCAGGGATCAGTTGTCTCATCAGGTGAAAAGACTCTGATTCCTCATAAAAAATCTGTTCAGTGGACGAGGAGCAGCATCACAGCCCCGGCACCGATGGGAATGGTTATGTTATCCTCAACCGGGGTGTAGGCCTCCACCAGCATACCCGCAATAGCACCTGCGAGTGCTGTTATGGGGTCAAGGAAAAAGAGGGCCCCCAGGAACCCTGCGAAAAGGAAGGCCGCTGAACCCTCAATGCTCTTATCAGGATTAAAGGGGAGGGGATGTGAACCATACTCCCTGCCGATGATTGTGGAGAGTGAGTCACCCAGGGTGAGTATTATAACTGAGGCACTGGCCACTGGAATGTTAAAGCCAAAGAGGGCATATGTGAGGGCCATTCCCAGAAAGTAGTAGATGAAGCCCCTCTCGGTATCATCCCTCCGGCAGCTCCTCAGAACATAGGAGAAGAAGGGGAGGGTGAACCTCCTGTCAAGCTGAAATATCAACTCACCCAGGAGTGCTGCTGTGAGGGAGAGGGTCACCATGGGGAGGGTGCCAAGGTAGCCTGCAAGGATCACGAACACGATGCCTGCTGCATGTATGATCTGCCTGAAGAACTCCCTCCGGTACCTCAAAAAAACACCTATGTGGACATGTATGCCTCAATAACCCCATGGTAGGCATCATAAAGTTCAGATACATCCATTGCCACATCATCAAATTTGAGGGCGCCGCCGCCAGTAATTCCTATGACAGCACACGGCACTTCAATTTCCTGGATTATCTCATCCACGGATCCTTTTACGGCTATGATGTACCTTCCATTTGATTCAGAGAATAGGGCCTCATGGATGTTACTGAAGCTTCCAGGGATCTTCCCTGTGTCTATGGTTGCCCCGATACCTGACTTTATGGCCATCTCAGCAACTGCAACCCCTATACCACCTGCTGAACAGTCATGTATTGCTGTTACCTCATCACCGAATCTCTCAATTATCTTCCTGACTGAGTTTGCAGCGTCAAATTCCGCCCTGAGATCTGTTTCAGGGGGTTTACCATCAACAATGCCATGAACTGTCCTGAGGTACTCTGAAGCGCCCAGTTCAGGTTTTGTATCCCCGATGACGATTATCTTCTCGCCCTCGGCCTTGAAGTCCATTGTTTTTATGTTGTCAAGTGGGAGCGTCCCTGCCACTCCAACCACAGGGGAGGGGTTCACCGTGACCCCCTCGGTTTCATTGTAGAAGCTCACATTACCGCTTATTACTGGCGTGCCGAAGGTCTCTGCCATGTCAGCCATTCCCCTCACGCATTCCCTGAACTGCCAGAAAACCTCCGGTTTCTCCGGGTTGCCGAAGTTGAGGCAGTCAACTATGCAGAGTGGCCAGGCCCCCATTGAAACAACGTTCCTTATCGCCTCCCCCACGGAGGCTGCGCCGCCACCGTATGGGTCCAGCCTTGTGTGGATGCTGTTGCAGTCAACGGTTAGTGCAACACCCGTCTCATCGTCGACCCTGAGGACCGCCGCATCATCGCCAGGCTTCACAACGGTCCTTATCTGAACCTCATGGTCATACTGGCGGTAAACCCACCTCTTGCTTGCAATGTTGGGTGATGAGAGTAGTTTAAGGAGCGCCTCAGTGAGAGGGGGGTGCTGGACCTTCACCTGCCCCTCAGGTAGATCAGGTTTTTTTGCTTCCCTTTCAATCACCGGGGGATCGGCAAGGAGCTTTGCTGGCAGGTCCGCTATAACATTCCCTTCGCTTTCAACGATCATCCTGCCGGTATCTGTAACCTCACCTATGACCGCAGCCGGGAGCTCATATTTCCTGCAGATCTCCATTGCCTCATCAACCCTGTCAGGGCTGAGCACGAATATCATTCTCTCCTGTGACTCTGAGAGCATTATCTCATAGGGTGTCATTCCCTCCTCCCTCAGGGGTATGGCCTCCAGGTTGACCCTTGCACCGTTATCACACTTGGCCACGAGTTCAGAGATGCAGCATGTTAAACCCCCGCCCCCGAGGTCCTTCACACCTGAAACCTCTATTTTCTCCATTATCTCAAAGCTTGCCTCCATCACCATCTTCTTGGTGAATGGGTCGCCAACCTGAACCGCCGGCCGGTCCTCCAGTTCAGATGAACTGGTGAGTTCCTCAGAGGCGAAGGTTACACCATGGATCCCATCCCTGCCTGTTCTGCCCCCCATGAGGAGGAATACGTCACCTACCCTTGGTGCTATCCCCCTTTTTATATCATCCCTGCGCACAAGGCCTGCGCACATAACATTCACGAGGGGGTTCAGCTGGAAGTTATCATCAAATTCAACCTCACCTGCGACGGTTGGAACCCCCACACGGTTCCCGTAATCCGATATACCCTTAACCACGTGCTCAAAGAGGTACCTTGATTTCTGGTCCTCCAGGTACCCGAATCTGAGGGAGTCAAGGAGGGCTATGGGCATGGCACCCATTGAGATTATATCCCTCAGAATCCCGCCTATACCTGTACCTGCCCCCCCATAGGGTTCTATCGCGGAGGGATGGTTGTGGCTCTCAATCCCAATGGCCATGGCCAGCTCATCGGTGACCTCAACCACACCGGCGTCATCACCGGGGCCTATGATTACTCCTTCACCCTCGGTTGGGAAGAGTCCAAGGACCGGGCGGCTGCTCTTGTATGAGCAGTGCTCAGAGAACATCACATCCAGCATCCCGTATTCAAGGGGATTCGGATCCCTCCCAAGTTCTTTCCTTATGAATTCAATCTCCGAATCTGTTAAAACCATTTTCACACCTTATCTGAAGGTTTTATGGATATTATAAGGTTTTCATCTGATATCTTCCATTCCTTGGTGTACTCGAGTTCAGTGTAATCAAAGGAGAGCTGGCTGGCCCTGACCTCATTCTCCACAAATTCCCTCTGGGACTCTGTGAGTTCCCTGAATTCAGGGCTGCATTTCACTGAAACCTCTATCCTGGCCTCAACATCCAGGTCAAGGTCCTTCCTCATATCCTGGATCCTCCTTACAAGTTCGCGGGCCATTGCCTCGCTCATTATCTCAGGTGTGAGTTCCGTATCAACGAATACGCTTCCACCCTCGAACTGTGCATTCACGATGTTCTCAGGTAGTTCTGTCTCAAATATTATGTCATCGGGTTCCAGGACGATTATTCTGCCGTCCAGTTCAACCCTGAAGGTACCCTCTGACTCCAGTGCAGCTTTAACCTCAGCGCCATCCGCCTCCTCAAGTTTTCTCATGACAGGTGGCATGTCCTGCCTGAGCCTTGGACCCAGGGTTGCGGGGTTTGGTTTGGCTATTATTCTCATGTCAGGGAATTCCGTTGAAGTCCTGATGGACTTGGCATTGGCCTGTTCAGCTATGACAGCCTTGAGGGACTCTGCAGCCGCCAGGACCCCCTCATCCTCTGATACCACAGCTATCTCCCTTACAGGCCATCTCAGCTTGTACCTTGCAGTGTCCCTTGCCCTTGCACATGCCTCTATTATCTCGCGGACGATGTCCATCTCTGCCTCGAGTTTGCCGTCCACAGCATCCTCACTCACCATCCAGTCCAGCATGTGTATGCTCTCGGGTGAGTCGGGTTCAGCCCCCCTCACAAGGTTCTGGTAGATGTCCTCGCATATGTGGGGTGCTATGGGTGAGAGTGTCACTATGAGTGTCTTGATGGCTGTGTAGAGGCTGTGGTAGGCTGCCAGCTTGTCTGGGTCGTCCCTCTCTATCCATGTGCGGCTCCTTATGAGCCTTATGTACCAGCGGCTGAGGTCCTCCACTATGAAGTCGTGAATTTCACGGGTTGCCCTGTGGAAGTGGAGGTTATCCAGGGCCTCTGTCACCTTCAGGGCCACAGAGTTAACCCTTGAGATTATCCATCGATCCTCATCCCTGAAGTGGAGGTCCTCCAGTTCATGGTCACCTGGCTGGAACCTGTCAAGGGACATGTAGGTTGTCGCGAAGACGTAGACATTCCAGAGTATGTTGAACATCTTGTTAACATTCCTGAGTTCTTCCCAGACGAATTTAAGGTCCTCCCATGGCTTGTTGGCCCATAGAAGGTAGAACCTAAGGACGTCTGCCCCGTACTTCTCTATGACATCCTCAGGTTCAACCACATTCCCCAGGGACTTGCTCATCTTCCTGCCCTCTTCATCAAGGGTGAATCCGTGCATGAGCACCCTCCGGTAGGGTGTCTCATCAAGTGCTATCACACCACAGCCAAGCTGTGAGTAGAACCAGCCCCTGGTCTGGTCATGTCCCTCGGTTATGAAGTCGTAGGGGAACCATTCACTGAAGAGTTCCTTCTCTCTGGGGTAGTGTAGGGCTGCCCACCCTGCTACCCCTGAGTCTATCCAGACGTCCAGGACATCGGGTGTCCTCTTCATGTCACCCCCGCATCTGCCACACTCAAGTATTATCCTGTCCACGTGGGGCCTGTGGATGAAGTCGCCCTCCAGCTGGCCCTCAACAGCCAGCTCCCTGAGCTCCTCTATTGATCCAACCACGTGTATGCTGTCACAGTCCTCGCAGACCCATATGGGGATGGGTATTCCCCAGTAACGCTGCCTTGAGATGGTCCAGTCCCTTGCATTCTCTATCCAGTTCCTGAACCTGCTCTCCCCTGCCCATGATGGGATCCACTGTACCCTGTCGAGTTCACTGAGCATTTTATCCTTTATCTCTGTTATTTTGAGGAACCACTGCTCTGTGGCAAGGTAGATTATGGGTGTCTTGCATCTCCAGCAGAACCCGTACCTGTGACTGATGGTCTCTGCCCTCAGGAGGAGGTTCCTTGATCTGAGGTCATCTATTATGTCAGAATCAGCGTCTTTAACAAAGAGTCCCCTGTATTTTCCTGCCTCCTCAGTGAAGACTCCTGCCTCATCCACAGGGCAGAAGACAGGGAGGCCATATTCTTTACCTATCTCAAAGTCCTCTGGACCGTGACCCGGGGCTGTGTGCACGCACCCTGTACCCTCTGTGAGTGTCACATGGTCCCCCAGGATGACCCTGTGCTCCATGTCCCTGTGGCATGGCACCTCCTCATCCAGGGGGTGCCTGTAGGTGAGGCCCTCAAGTTCAGATCCCCTGACGGTCTTTATTATCTCTGCTTCCTCGCCGAGGACCTTCTCAACGAGTGCCTCTGCCATTATGTAGGTTTCCCCATCCAGGCGGGCGTGGGCATAGTCAAAGTCAGGGTGGACCGCAACGGCCATGTTTGCAGGGAGGGTCCAGGGGGTTGTTGTCCATACCAGTATATATGTGTCCCCTGAAACCGGGAACTTCACGTAGATTGAGGGGTCCTCCTTCTCATGGTAGTCTATCTCTGCAAGTGCCAGGGCCGTTTCACAGCGTGGACACCACGTTATCACCCGTAGATCCCTTAAAAGGAGGTTCTTCTCATGGGCCCTCTTCAGGGTCCACCAGCATGATTCCATGTAGGCCGGGTCGAAGGTCACGTAGGGGTCATCCCAGTCCATCCAGACCCCAAGGCGCTGGAACTGGGATGTCATCACAGCCTTGTTTTCAACCGCGAATTCCCTGCACTTCCTGACAAATTCCTCTATACCGATCTTATCCTCGATGTCCTTCTTGCTCCCGACACCCAGGATCCCCTCAACCTTGTGTTCTATTGGAAGGCCATGGGTGTCCCATCCAGGCTGCCTCCTGACATTGAAACCCCTCATTGACTTGAAGCGGAGGTATGAGTCCTTCATTACCTTGTTCCATGCTGTTCCAAGGTGAATCCTTCCGCTACAGTAGGGTGGACCGTCCAGGAATGAGTACCTTGGACCATTCTCCCTCAGTTCCTTCACGCGTTCATAGATATCCCTTTCTTCCCAGAAACTCTGAACCTTTTCCTCTATCACATGGGGCTTGTAGGATTTTTCGGCTTCCTGGATTGGCATGAATTTCTCCCTCAGATGGATATTAGAATGTCCGGAGCTGACCCTTGACCAGCATCTCGGTTATGCTCGGTATGTCCTCGAGCCATGCGTCCATTACTCCTGAAACCTTTCCTGTGATGTCATCCATGGTGTAGCCATCCTCAAGGATCACCTGGGCTGTGGCGGCCTTGGGGTGGTCAATTGGCTTTCCTATCTGGCTGAGTATCATTATATGGACCTGTTTAACTCCCTCTATGCTCTCAACTATGTCTGCGGCCATCTGGTTTGAGAGCAGATTGTAGATCTTACCTACATGGTTTATGGGGTTCTTACCTGATGTTGCCTCCATGGACATTGGCCTGTTGGGTGTTATGAGGCCGTTGGCCCTGTTACCCCTTCCCACTGATCCGTCATCACCCATCTCAGCGGAGGTCCCTGTAACTGTTATGTAAACGGATGGCTCATCGTCCTCACAGCGGTCGGCTGTATTTACAAAAACCTCAAGGTTTCTCTCTGTGATCCCTGAGGCCAGCTTGAATACCTCATCCTTCACCACATTCTTGATTTCAAGGTATTCCTCAAGGTCTGATACGTATCTGTCCACCATTGCACAGGCAACGGTGAGTGTTATGTTGTCATTTTCCCTGAGACCCATGACCTTTATGTCCTCACCCACTGCAGGGTATTTTTTCTTGAATTCAGGGGAGTTGAGGAGGTTCTCTGCCTCCATCACTATCCTCTCGGTCTCTGAGAATGGTGCGAATCCAACCCCGAATGATGTGTCATTTGATAGTGGTGCCCTTCCCTTCCTTGCAAAAACATCCCGCAGGTCCCCTGAACCGTGCCCGATCTTGCACTCCACCACGGTGCAGGTCTCAACATCAAGGTTTATTATGTTGTCCCTGAGGTACTCCTTGGCTGCTGATATGGCTATCCTGTCAAGGCCTATCTTCTCTCCATCAACCTCGGCGATGCCCCTTCCTGTGAGGAGTATCTCTATCGGTTTTATGACTTCACCGCCTCCGAACTGTGGTGCGGATTCCCCGGCTGTTATCTGTACCTCGTCGGTGTTGTGGTGCATTATGGCACCGAATCTGTCAAGGTAGGCGTTGCAGAGGGCCCTGCTCACTGATTCAGCTATCCCGTCACTTATACTGTCAGGGTGTCCTATGCCCTTCCTTTCAACTATCTCCACCTTCTGGTCCTCGATTGGTGTCTGGTTAAGGGGTTCAACGATAATATTTCTCACACTGATAACCTCCTGATGAATATGCACAATAATGGTTTATGGTTTTGAGCTGATGATATAAATAAATATAACACAGTGTTTTCAGGAGAATCTATGATGGAGAAAGAGGTGTTCAATAAGACAAGGGGCGCCACTCTTGGTGCTGTGAGGTTTGCAGATACATTCCTTTCACGTTTCAGGGGCTTGATGCTCAGGAGGAACGTTGAGACTGGACTTGTACTTGAAATACCCGAGGGACGTGGGAGATACGGCTCAGGAATACACATGTTCTTCATGCTGGTTCCGCTTGACGTTCTATTCGTTGATGAGGATATGCGGGTGGTTGATGTGGCTGAACTCAAACCATGGCAGGTCTACAACCCAGTAAAACCTGCAAGATATGTCATAGAACTTAAAAAAGGAAAAATTGAGGAATCTGGAACCCAAATAGGCGATATGCTGGAATTTCGGGATATCTGAGATTCTGCCTCAGGGGACCTCCCAGAACATTCAATATTCCATGAGATCTAGGATCTCGCCCTCTTTTTTATCTCGGAGATTGCAACCTCCGCCACCCTCCGAACCATTGGGCTCTCATCGTCAAGAAGCCCCTCAAGGTCCTTGACTGAATCCTCATCACCGAGTATTCCAAGGGCCAGGGCACACGCGTACCTCACACCAGGTTTCTCATCTGAAAGATGCTCCCTGAGGGGTCCAACAGCCCTTTTATCATCAAAGGTTGCAAGGGCAAGTGCGGCAGCCTCCCTTACATGGTAGTCCTCGTCATCAAGGGCCTCTATGAGTGGTTCCACAGCCCGGGGATCTGCAACCTCTGCAAGGAGTTCAACAGCGTCCTCACGCACAACCCAGTCCGGGTTTTTGAGTTCCTCAAGGAGAAAATCAATCCTCTTAGCCTCCATTAAAACACCCCCTATTCCCATATTTCTATTGGAGATGATAATTAAATTTTATGAAGAAGTGGTATGGGTGCTGGCCTTAAGAAATGCTTTTAAAGGGCTTTGAAATGGTCAGATGGTCCTTAAAATCTCCCTGGGCCCATCAAACACAGTTATACCCTCCATCTCAGAGAGTCTCTCTGTGTTTCTGATGTCCACCTCCCTCATGTGGATGGTTATTATCCTTCCGCCTGAGACGGCACCATATGGACATGCGCTATGACACAGCCCGCAGCCCCTGCACTTCAGAAGCCTTATCTCAATTCCCGGAACTATTGCGTCCCCTGGACATGCCGCCGCGGCAAGGCACTGCTCGCATCTCCTGCAGAGTTCAAGTTCAAGTTTTGATGGGAGGACCGTTTCAACGTCGCCCTCCTCAAGGTCCACCGGGACGCAGTACACCGGCACTCCGCCTTTACCTGCCTGGGCCACGGCGTTTGTCACAAGTGTATCGGCTATGCCATGAACTATCTTGGCCACGGTATTGGATGTTACAGGGGAGACCACAAGAAGATCATATCTACCCATGGAGAGCCTGCCTGTTATGGGGAAGCTGTAGCCCTCGTCACTTTCAAGTACAAGTTCCCTGTAGTATCCACCTGAAAGTCTCCTGACCCTCTCAAAGAGGCCGTACATCCTTAGAACCTCTTCTGAGGCTCCTGATAGGAGTATGGTTACCTCGTGGCCCCTAGAAACCAGCTCCTCCAGCACCTCAACACTCTCAAGAAGCAGGTGCCCGGCCCCTGTGAATGCCCAGGCAATTCTCATCTACCGGATCTCCATGTACTTGTAGGCCTCTGACTCCTCAAAGGCGTAGTGGACCTTTGTATAGGAAGACATGAACTCTGAAACCTCTTCCTTAACGTCCCTGCCGTCAATAACAACCCTCTTTATGTATTCTGCAACCTCTGACATCTCTGACTCCTTCATGCCACGCCTCGTTATCTCCTGTGTACCTATCCTTATTCCTGATGGGTCGTCTGACCTGTTAACATCGTCCCATGGGAGAAGGTTCTTGTTGAGTATTATGTTGTTGGCCTCAAGTCTCTTGGATATCTCTGCGGCCCTTCCAATGTCTGATACATCCATCACAACCTGATGGGATTCTGTGAAGTCGAGATGCTCACAGAGTACGTTGAATCCAAGTTCATTGAGGCTTTCTGCTAGTTTCTTTGCGTTTCTGATTGTCTGTGCCGCGTATTCACTTCCAAATTCAAGCATCTCTGCGGTTGCTATTCCGAGGCCTGCCACGTGGTGGAGGTGGTGGTTACTCACAAGTCCAGGGAAGACCGCCTCATCTATGTCATCTGCAAGTTCCTCCCTGCAGAGGATTATACCACCCTGGGGTCCTGGGAAGGTTTTATGTGTGCTTCCCACGAGCATATCGGCGCCCTCCCTGAGGGGATCCTGGAAGTATCCGCCTGCAATGAGGCCAAGGACGTGGGCGCCGTCGTACATTATCCTTGCACCCACCTCCTCTGCTGCCTCAACAGCCTCCTCCACAGGGTGGGGGAAGAGGAAGAGGCTTCCGCCGAATAGTATTATCCTTGGTTTGACCTCAAGGATTTTTTTCTTCATTGCATCAGCGTCTATGTTCATGTTTTCAAAGTCAAAGGGATGGGTGTATATTTTGAATCCCCTGACACCGGCTGCACTGACCCTGGCATGGGATATGTGGCCGCCGTATGGGACCTCCATGGCCATTATGGAGTCGCCAACATCTGCAGTTGCAAAGAAGCAGGCGAGGTTGGCCACAACACCCGATGTTGGCTGGACATTGGCATGCTCTGCCCTGAAGAGTTTCTTTGAGAGTTCAATTGTGATCTCTTCAATCTCATCTATGTACCTGCAGCCCTCATAGAGCCTCTCACCGGGGAGGCCCTCTGCATAGCGGTGTGACAGGTCAGAGATGAGTGCCTCCTTGACCCTTGAACTCGTTATATTTTCACTTGCTATGAGGTTGATGCTTGACTCCATCCAGCTGTTATGATCCCTCATGAGGTCTCTTATTCTCTCGGTATAATCCTGATTGCTGACCATGAAAATCATCTCCATTAGGAAGTAGTTAAAATTACAATATAAAATTGGTGCCGGTGATTTTATCTGTAGCCAACCATGAGATCAGGGTGATGACTCCTGCAGGGGACCAAGAAAAAGAGGCTGATGCCAGACAGGAGATACAGAAATAGCATTGAAAGATAATAAATCAAATCAGCCTTTATTGAATAAAAGAAATGGTTTTGATGGGTATCAGCCCATCTATTTTGAAGCGGGTTCGTTGAGTGCAGCTTCGATCTGAGCCATGATCTGCTCTGTTTTGAAGTGCTGCTGGTCCATTGTGCCTGATGGGCATGCTGCCACGCAGGTACCGCAACCCTTACAGAGGGCCACGTTTACGTTGGCGTGCCCTTCCTCTATGCTTATGGCACCGAATGGGCAGAGCTCGATGCAGACCTCACAGCCACCGCAGACGTCGGAATCTGTAACTGCGATTATTGGCTCAATTTCCACTTCACCCTTGACCATTGGTATTGCTGCACGTGCAGCTGCACCTGAAGCCTGTGCAACAGCGTCAGGGATGTCCTTTGGACCCTGAGCCACACCTGCAAGGTACACACCATCTGTCAGTGTGTCAACAGGCCTGAGTTTTGGGTGTGCTTCCATGAGGAATCCGTCTGCAGATTTGGATAGACCGATTGTCTGCCTCAGTGTCTCTGCACCCTCTGGTGGCACGAGACCCACACCAAGGACGACCATGTCGTAGTCGTACTCTGTGACCTTACCCAGGAGCGTGTCCTCTGATCTCACTGTGAGTGTGAGGTCAGGGTTTTCGATGACCTCGGCGGGTCGTCCCCTTATGAATTTGATTCCGTATTTCTCCTGTGAGCGTTTGTAGAATTCCTCGAATCCTTTACCGAATGCCCTTATGTCCATGTAGTAGAGTGTGACCTCTGTGTCAGGCATTTTGTCCTTGATGAGCTGTGCGTTCTTCATGATGTACATACAGCAGACACGGGAACAGTAGGGTTTTCCAACCTGTTCGTCCCTTGAACCCACACAGTGGATGAATGCAACCCTCTTTGGTTTTTCACCGTCTGATGGTTTGAGGACCTTACCATCGGTTGGACCTGAGGCGTTGATCATCCTTTCGAGTTCAAGACCTGTTATTACGTTGGTGTGTCGGCCGTAACCGTATTCGAGTTTCTCTGTTGGGTCGTAGGCGTCGTATCCTGTTGCCACGATTATTGTACCAACTTCGATTTCGATTTCCTCTGGTTCCTGGTCGTGTTTAACGGCTCCCCTTTCACAGACCTCATCACAGAGCATGCACTCTATACAGTAGTCCTTGTCTATGGTTGCGCAGAGCGGGACGGCCTGTGGGAATGGTATGTAGACAGCCTTGGTCATACCGATTCCCTCGTCGAAGTAGTTGGGCATTTCAATTGGGCATACCTCTACGCAGGAACCGCATCCGGTACAGAGGTCCTCGTCTATGTACCTTGGTTTTTTCTCGATTTTGACCTTGAAGTTACCTATGTAACCGTCAACCTCCTTAACCTCAGCGTAGGTTATGAGTTCAATGTTGTCGTGTTTACCCACATCCACCATTTTTGGTGCGAGGATACACATTGAACAGTCGAGGGTCGGGAAGGTTTTGTCAAGCTGACCCATTCTTCCTGAGATACTTGGCCTCTTTTCGACCATGTAGGTCTTGAATCCCATGTCGGCCAGGTCAAGGGTAGCCTGTATACCTGCAACACCTCCACCGATGACGAGGGCCTTGTCATCCACACTAACCTTTGATGCCTCGAGGGGCTCCAGGAGCCTTGCCTTGGCAACAGCCATCCTCACAAGGTCCTTGGCCTTTTCTGTTGCGCCCTCAGGGTTGTCCATGTGGACCCATGAGTCGTGTTCCCTTATGTTTGCAAATTCGAAGAGGAACTGGTTGAGTCCTGCTTCCTCAACACATCTCCTGAAGGTTGGTTCGTGGAGCCTTGGGGAACATGCAGCCACAACTACCCTGTTTATCCCGAGTTCCTTGATGTCCTTCTGTATCTCGAGCTGACCTGGGTCAGAACAGTAGTACTTGTAGTCCTTTGCAACCACAACGTTTGGTAGTTTCGCAGCGTAGTCCCTTACAGCCTCAATGTCGACCACACCGCCGATGTTTACACCGCAGTGGCAGACGTAAACACCGATTTTTGGTTCTTCCATTGTTTCTTTTTTTT
Source organism: Methanothermobacter sp. K4 (assembly GCF_022014235.1). Classification (NCBI taxonomy): domain Archaea; kingdom Methanobacteriati; phylum Methanobacteriota; class Methanobacteria; order Methanobacteriales; family Methanobacteriaceae; genus Methanothermobacter; species Methanothermobacter sp. K4. The sequence continues at coordinate 356,803 of NZ_JAKLTD010000001.1, read as the reverse complement.
CTTCTGCCATTAGATCACCTTGCATAGAGATATCTAGCAATGACATTTATTTGATGTAAGGTATAGCACACTGCTAAATAAACATTTCTATCAAAAATTTTAAGTAAGATTTATATACTATTACATTTATTTTTATAAGATAGGCAAAATTTAAAAATATTTTCATTATATTTCGAATTTAAAATAAATTTTTCAGAGTATAATGGACCATACTGGCAGTGACACAAGACACAGTATTGTGCTCATGAATATGCATGATGACACAAGGTCAACGTCAAGGTCATTCTCAATTGCAAGTACCCCTGCAAGCATGGCCGAGGGCATTGATGCCTCAAGCACCGTTACAGAGAAGTCCAGACCCTTAAATGATAAGAGGTAAACGATAAATGCCGCAATCAGAGGGGAGACCATGAGTCTCAAGGCACTCACAAATGTGGCCTCAGTCAGCGAATCCCTCAGGAACCTGAAATTCAGCGACAGACCAAGTGAAATCATTATGAGGGGAACCGCTGCACCGGCTAGATAACCAAGGACGGTCCCTACCATTCCCACGGGCAATCCAGTCAGGTTGAAGGTAACCCCAAGTATGAATGCCCAGAGGGGTGGGAAGGTGGCTGCCCTTTTAACGACTGCAGTCCCTTCGGCCCCTGAGATAAATGATAGTATAAGCCCAAGGGATGTGAACATCACTGTTGTACCTGTATCATAGAATATGGCCCTCAAAAGACCATCAGATCCAAATATTCCCTCAGTTACAGGGTAACCCAGGAAACCTGAGTTCATCATTGCTGCAGCCACAATTATCCCCCAGGTTTTCCTGGAATCCATACCCCTCCTTCCTGCCCATAGATAGGCTATGGTTCCTGATAATGCTCCTGTGGTTATACAGACCAGCGGTATCAGAAAGAGATCCGCGATTCCGCTTAAATCGGCCCTGTAGAGTGATGTGAATATCAGTGAGGGTATTGCAAGGTTGATGACAATCCGGTTGAGGGATGATGCATCCTCCTCCCTCAGCATGCCCCCCAGTTTAAGTGCATGGCCTGTGAGGACAAGGATCAGTATGGACAGAACCGTTTCAAAGGAACCCATAAAAATCAAATAAAAATTAATTAGGGTTTAGTCAACGATACCAGCTTCTGTTATCTTGAAGACACACTCACCCTCCGGGAGGTGGGGGCTGTCAACAAGTCTTGCTATCCTCTTACCTGCAAGTCCCTTCTTGAGCCAGAGGCGGTAGGTGGCTGCATGGCCCAGGACGTGTCCTCCTATCGCCTTTGTGGGGCTTCCAAAGAAGGCGTCGGGTCTTGCCTGAACCTGGTTTGTTACAAAGACAGCTGCATTGTAGGTGTTTGCTATGTTCTGGAGGGTGTGGAGGTGCTGGTTGAGCTTCTGCTGCCTTGTTGCCAGGGCCTCCCTCCCAACATACTCCGCCCTGAAGTGGGCTGTGAGGGAGTCCACAATTACGAGGCGTATGTTCTTACCCTCCTGTATGAGCTCATTCACCTTCTCTGCCATGAGTATCTGGTGACTTGAGTTGAATGCCCTTGCAATGTGTATCTTATTTAGAACCTCCTCAAGGTCAAGTTCAAAGGCGTTGGCTATCTGCTCTATCCTTTCTGGACGGAATGTGTTCTCTGTATCTATGAAAACTGCCTCGGCATCCAGTCCTCCCATCTCCTCCGGCAGCTGCACAGTCACTGCAAGTTCATGGGATAGCTGGCTCTTACCTGAACCGAACTCTCCGAAAACCTCGGTTATTGCCTGTGTTTCAATCCCGCCGCCTATTAGTTCATCCAGGGCCTTGCTCCCTGTTGTTATTCGGCCCACGTCCTTTCGGCGTTCCATCACATCAAAGGCTGTTTCAAAGTCTATCTTCTCAGCCCTTCTAGCAGCCTCTATCACCTTTTCAGCCACTCCCTCGCCAATTTCCGCCTTCACAGAGAGTTCCTTGGCGGTGGCTGTGGCAAGACGCATCATGTCCCCGAATCCTGCGTCCCTTAGTTTCTGTGCCGTTTTGGCCCCTACATTTGGTAGATCTTCCAGTTCAACCATTTTAATCTCCCTTAAATTTCAATTTTAAAGTTCAACCTTCACAACCTTTCTGGGTATAAACCTTGGTTCCTCATTGTATTCATCAAAATCCGCGTTTCCAATAACCTCTACAGTGACACCGTTAAGGTCCTCAACCCTCTCCTCAAGGGCCGATTCATCTGCAGACTGGTTTATGATATCCACCACCTCCCTTGTGGACATCCCCAGGATTTTTTCAGCCTCCCTTCCAAAGAAGGTTATGAGTACCTCACCGGTATCATCCATGATCCTCCCCGGGATCATCAGGAGGTATCGGGGCTCGTCCACAAGGGCGCCGCAGAAGTTACAGATGTTCTCGTCAGAGAGCTCAAGCCTCTCATTGCACGATGGGCACTTTATGGACAGAATTCTCCTCCCTGCCATTTCTGTGAGTTCACCCTTTATCATGACATTTCTCGAATCCTCCTGAAGGTCCTCAATGTTTACATGTGGATAGAGGATCTCCTGGAGCTCCTCAAATGATGGTAACACGCTGATATCCCTTTCAGTTGCCGGTTCAATCCTTGAATTTCTTCCTATGCTGAGTTCAAGTCTCTCTCCGCCCATATCATCCCTGTAGATTACGCGGGGGTTTTCTATTCTCACTGCATCTCCGATGCTCAGTGGTTTCTCCGCAGCATCATCCCAGAGGCTTGCCCTTATGGATCCTGTGTCATCAGCAAATTCCACGGTTCTCACAAGGCCGGGTGTCCCGTCACCCCTCTGGAACTCCCTGGGATCAAAGAGATCAACCACCCTTGCAATTATCCTTATGTTCCTGTCGTCCTCCTCAAGTTCATCGATCTTCTTTGTGGTGTAGAGCATCTCCTCAAGCTCCTCAAAGGAGGGAAGATCCTCAATATCCTCTGGGAGGGGCTCAACTATCCTGGTTGTTCTTCCTGTGTTGAGTTCCACGCTGTAAAGGCCCAGCCTTATTCGTGCATTCTCTATTCTCACCGCATCCCCCACATTCAGGGGTTTTTCTGCCTTCTCGTCCCAGAGGCTGACCCTTATCCTGCCGGTCTCATCTGCAAGTTCCATTGACCTCACTATTCCGGTTCCATCCTGCCTCTCAAATTCCCTGGGGTCGCTGAGGCTGAATATCCTGCCTGCAACATCAACCTCCTCACCCTCATCCTCCATTTCAAGTATCTCGGCTATCTTGAGGGGTCTAAGATGCTCCCTGTACTCCTCAAGGACCTTAAGGAGCGAACCATCAGATTCGGGGTTGACGGTAATTCGGGTGTTGAAGTTTGTGTTTATGCGGTATGACTGGTTGAACTCATCAAATTCAACCCTTGCACCGGATATCCTGACAATGTCCCCCTTGTTGATCCTTATGCGGGTGTCATCATCCCAGAGTGTCACCCTTGCAGAGCCGGTATCATCTGTAATCTCAATGGATCTTACAGAGCCTGTTGTTCCATCATTCCTTTCAAATTCCACAGGGTCATGAACCCTTGTTACGAGGCCCATTACGGTTGCACTCTCCATTTCATGGAGGTCCCCTATCTTAACCACCTTCTCACTGTACTCCGGGACATCATATTCGCCCGGCACGATCCTGGTCAGACTGGTGTGTGTGAGTGTTACATTATCATCCCTTCTCCTTGTCTGGGCCCCCAGTATTTTAACCGCATCTCCCTCCTTAAGGCCAAGCTCCTCCACAAGGCTGACGTCGTTGTTCCATATGGTGTATGTGGTTGAACCGGTTTCATCCATTATTTCAAGTGAAAGGAACCTTCCCTCACGGCCATCCCTCTCAAAGGTCCTCACCCGGGATATGCCTGTTATCCTTGCAATGACGTTGACCTCCTGGTCCTCTGCAAGGTCAGCGATAGGGGTTATCTCCTCCCTGTATTCTGGAAAGTCCGGGAAATCCGCAGGGTCAAGGACCTCAACCCTTGACCTTGGCATGAGATGTGCCTCCTTTCTGCCTCCAAACCCGCCCCTTATTCTAACATCCCTTATCCTGATTACATCGCCCTCACTGAATTTTTTGAGGAGCTTCATGTTCTCTGTCCAGAAAACAGTTCGAAGTTCACCTGTGTTATCTGCGATGATCACATTGGCAAGTTTTCCCTCTCTTCCCTTCCTTGTGGTGAAGGTCCTGGGGCTTGATATTTTCATGACCCTACCTGTCACCGGCGCCTCTGCACCCTCCTCAAGTTTGGATATGGTATCCATCCTGTGCTCTTCCTTTTCTGATAGCATCGTATTTTCATCCCTGAGGATCTCATCAACGACCGTGGTTGCAATTGCAACATCATCCATGAATCCTACGTCCCCATATTCCTCTTTTCTTTTCTCTATTAGCTCCTGAAATTCCTCAAGGGACATTCTGTCCTTAATCCTCTCATATTCCCTCTTAAGTTCTTCCTTCATTTGGGTCCCTCACTTGATTAATAATATCACGCACCGTCTATAAAAGACTTGGTGAGGTCCTGGAAACTAATATTCCTGAAACTGTTACTACCTTGTATTACTTAATATTTAAATTTTATTATCAAAGTATTTATTAATGGTGGGTGAAAATATAACTGTAAAATTCAGCCGAGTTTTTCAGTATGAAGGTGGAATGCAGATATCCAGTGAACATATGGGGACATTTGAACCTTAAGGATGCTCTAATTTTCACAGCCAGTCCCATGGATCCATTGCTGGAAATTTTGTAATGCCTTCAGTATATTCTGCTAAAGGAGGATAGAAGATGTCTATGACTGTTTCTGAGAAAATACTTGCCAGGGCTTCAGATAAAGACCGAGTGGAGGCCGGTGAAATAGTTATGGCCAGTATAGATGTCGCCATGACCCATGACCTCACAGGGCCCCTGTCGGTTGAATCCTTTGAAAGGATAGGCAGGGAAAGGGTCTGGGACCCTGAAAAAATCGTTGTGATATTCGACCATCAGGTACCTGCAGATTCCCTCGATGCTGCCCAGAACCACATGATAATGAGGGACTTTGTGAGGGAACAGGGTATAAAGAATTTCTATGATGTCAGGGAGGGCGTATGCCACCAGGTGCTACCTGAAAAGGGACATGTGGTGCCTGGAGAGGTTATTGTTGGGACAGACTCCCACACCTGCACCCACGGTGCCCTGGGGGCCTTCACCACCGGTATAGGGTCAACTGACATGGCAATGGTCTTTGCCACCGGAAAACTGTGGTTCAGGGTACCTGAAACAATACGCTTCGAGATAAGCGGCTCACTCAGAAAACATGTGTATGCAAAGGACGTCATACTGAACATCATAGGGGAGGTTGGGGCAGATGGTGCCACCTACATGGCCTGTGAATTTGCAGGTGAAACCGTTGCAGATATGAGCGTATCAGACCGTATGGTGCTCTCCAACATGGCAATAGAGATGGGGGGTAAAACAGGAATAGTTGAACCTGATGAAAAAACCATAAAGTACGTGAAAAGGAGATCGGATAAACCCTACAGGGTATTCAGGACAGACCCTGATGCACCCTCCCTCAGTGTAATGGAGGTTGATGTTTCTGACCTTGAACCCCAGGTGGCATGCCCCCACAACGTTGACAATGTGAAGCCCGTCAGTGAGGTGGATGTTGAGATAGACCAGGTTTTCCTTGGCTCATGTACAAACGGCCGCCTCAGTGACCTCAGGGATGCCGCAGCGATACTGAAAAACAGGGAGGTTGCAGACAACGTCAGAATGCTCGTGATACCCGCCTCAAGGGAGGTCTACCGCAGGGCCCTCTCAGAGGGTCTCATGGAGATATTCGTGGATGCCGGCGCCCTCGTATGCAACCCCTGCTGCGGACCATGTCTCGGAGGCCATGTGGGACTTGTTGGGCCGGGAGAGGTCAGCCTTTCAACATCAAACAGGAACTTCAGGGGCAGGCAGGGAAGCCCTGAAGCAGAGGTATACCTATCATCAGCGGCGGTTGCAGCCGCATCTGCAGTTACAGGCAGAATCACCCACCCTGCTGAACTTGAATAGTGGAGGTGCTTAGATATGAAAGGAAGAGTCTGGAAATTCCCCGATGACGTGGACACGGACATAATCATACCAGGAAGATACCTTGTGATGCGTGACCCTGAAAAACTCAGGGAACATGTCATGGAGGGCCTCGACCCTGAATTCTCCTCGAAGGTCAGGCCAGGTGACTTCATAGTTGCCGGGAAGAACTTTGGATGTGGATCATCAAGGGAGCACGCCCCCCTTGCCCTCAAGGGTGCCGGAATAGCCGCGGTCATTGCAGAGTCCTTTGCCAGGATATTCTACAGGAACGCCATAAATGTGGGTATACCCCTCCTTGAGGCCCCAGGGATAACAGATAAGCTCAACGAGGGTGATGAGATAGAGGTGGACCTCGAAAGGGGCGTTATAATACGGGGAGAGGAGGAATTCCCCTTCAAGAGACTCCCTGATTTCATGGTGGAAATACTTGAAAGTGGGGGTCTCATACCCTACCTCAGGAAAAAGGGAGAATTTGACGGGTGAATACCATGAAGATAGCCGTTATACCCGGTGATGGTATCGGTAAGGAGGTCATGGAGGCCGCCCTCCACGTACTTGGGGAACTGGACCTTGAACCTGAATTTCTATATGCAGAGGCAGGGGATGAGTGCCTTGAGAGTAGAGGGACAGCCCTTCCAGATGAAACAATTGAAATCATCGGTGAGGCAGACGCCACCCTCTTTGGTGCTGCAGGTGAAAGTGCAGCGGATGTTATAGTTAAATTAAGGCGTGAATTTGATCTTTTTGCGAATTTGAGGCCTGTTAAGTCCCTCCCTGGCGTCCCCTGCCTCTACCCTGACCTTGACTTTGTTATAGTGAGGGAGAACACAGAGGACCTCTATGTGGGTGATGAGGAGTTCACTGCTGATGGTGCTGTTGCAAGGAGGATCATAACACGCCGTGCTTCCAGAAGAATCAGCAGGTTCGCATTTGAGTATGCCCGGAGGGAGGGCTGGAGTCGTGTGACCGCGGTGCACAAGGCCAATGTCCTTAAAAAGACCGATGGGGTGTTCAGGGAGGAATTCTACCGGGTGGCATCAGATTACCCTGAGATGGAGGCAGAGGACTACTATGTGGACGCCACAGCCATGTACCTCATAACACAGCCCCAGGAATTCCAGGTTCTGGTCACTACAAACCTCTTCGGGGACATACTCTCAGACGAAGCAGCAGGACTCATCGGAGGACTCGGACTCGCACCATCAGCAAACATAGGAGAAAAAAACGCAATATTCGAACCAGTCCACGGATCAGCACCCCAGATAGCCGGAAAAAACATAGCAAACCCCACAGCCATGATACTCACAACAACACTCATGCTAAAACACCTCAACAAAACCCCGGAAGCACACAAAATACAGAAAGCACTGGAAAAAACCCTTGAAGCAGGACTCGTTACACCCGACCTGGGTGGAAGTCTCGGTACAATGGAAATGGCCGCTGAGATAGCAAAAAGAATTGAGGGGTGATCCTGTGCGTACAGAGGACGTGAGGGCCGACATACCACTCCTCAGGGAAAAGGTGTACCTTGATGCTGCAAGCACAACTCCAACACCCCTCCCCATTGTGAGGGCCATGACAGAGTACTTTGAAGGATACAACGCCAATACGGGACGCGGGGCGTATTCACTTGCAGTTGAAGCAACCATAAAACTTCAGGAAGCACGAAAAAAGGTTGCGGGATTCATAAATGCCTCTGAAGACGAAATAGTATTCACAAAGAACACCTCTGAGGCCATAAACATTGTGGCAGGCGGCCTTGAATTCAGGAAGGGGGACTCTGTGGTTGTACCAAACATCGAACACCACTCCAACTTCCTGCCCTGGCTCAGGCTGCGTGAAAGGGGTGTTGATGTAAGGATAGTGAGGGCAGATGAAAATGGCACCGTGGACCCTGCAAGGGTTGAGGAGGCGGTCGATGAGACCACACGACTTGTAACCATAACCCACATATCCAATGCCCTCGGCACGGTGCAGGATGTGAAGGAGGTGGGAAGGATTGCCCATGAAAACGGTGCACTCTACATGATTGACGGGGCCCAGTCCATTGGACATATGAAGGTCGATGTTAGGGAGTTAGGGGCAGACTTTGCAGCCTTCCCTGGTCACAAGGGGACCCTGGGTCCAGTGGGGACAGGTTTCCTCTACTGCAGGGGGGAGTGCCAGGATGAACTTGAACCATTCATGCTGGGTGGGGGTACCGTCATTGATGTCTCAGAAGATGACTACGTCCTCGAAGAGTTTCCCTCAAGGTTCGAGGCAGGAACCCTCAACATAGCAGGTTTCATAGGTCTTGGTGCATCCGTAGACTACATCAACAGGATAGGAATCCATAAAATCAGAAAGCATGGCCTGAAAATGACCGGAAAACTCTACAGTGAGGTTTCATCCATTGATAAAATCCAGTGCTATGGTGACCCCCAAAATATTTATGGTATTCTTTCCTTCAACATAGATAATATGGACCCCCATGACGTTGCAAAGCTGCTGGATGAAACCGCCGGTGTGTGTGTTAGAAGCGGCCATCACTGCGCGATACCCGCCATGAGGCACCTTGGAGTTCATGAATCCGGTGGCACCGTGAGGGCATCCATACACTACTACAATACAGAGGAGGACATTGATGTCCTTGCAGAAACCCTGAGGGAAATATCAAGGATGGGGTGATGGTATGAATAAGGCACAGATAATAGCATTGCTCATAGTAATTATAATGGTCTTGAGTACCATTGCAGGCGCGCTTGTGCTCTAAAGGAGGTATTAAATGGTAAATGTCAGAATAGGGGCTGTGGTAGCCGAATTCAACTATGACATAACACATATGATGCTTGAACTTGCAAAAGAACATGCTAAATTTCTTGAATCCGAAATAACAAGGGTAATTGCCGTTCCAGGGGTATTCGATATGCCGCTCGCGGTTAAGAAGCTTCTCCTGGATGATGAAATCGATGCAGTTATCACACTGGGGGCTGTTATTGAGGGGGCAACGGACCATGACCAGATAGTGGTTCAGCATGCCTCACGTAAGATAGCGGACCTTTCACTCGAATATGATAAGCCCGTGGCCCTGGGAATATCCGGCCCCGGTATGACGAGGCTTGAGGCCCACCAGCGCGTTGACTATGCAAAGAGGGCCGTTGAGGCCGCCGTTAAAATGTACAGAAGACTCAACGAAATTTGATATTTCTGGAGAACCTCCATGGAAATACTCAAACCATCAGACCTGAAGGAAAGGTTCAGGGACCCCTGGATATCACCCTACAAGAAGGTCCTCACCATGGTGGACGGGGATCTCGTTGAGATCCTGGAATACCACCCATGCATCTCAGGGTCAGAGTGGATGATATACCAGTACAGCAGGTCGAGCAAGCTGATAGAGAGGGCCCGGAGGGATGGTAACAGACACGCCTACCTTGCACATACCGGTAAGGCCCCAATAGAACTTAAGGCAAGTCTGAATGCCGCTGGAATAGAGGAGGTGGCTGTTGAGGGTGATGAGGTCCGTGTTGTGCATGCCGGCCTTGCAGGTGCCGGGGTTGGTGCTGCCATGTGCCGGGGTATGGCAGAGGGTGTGAGGAGAATCGAACTCTATGAGGTCGGAGGTGGCTCAAAGCCCGGGAGGGCCGCAGTAATAACACCCCGCCTCGAGAAGGTTGTCCTGGGTATAGATGACACTGACACCCCTGAAAGTGGCGCGACCTGGACCCTTGCCAACAATATGGGCATGGAGCTTGGCCGGAGGGGATTTGAGTACATCGACCATGTGACGGTTCAGCTATACCCACACAACCCCCGCAAGACACAGAACTGCGTGTCTGTTGCCCTTGCCTTCGCGGTGCAGCCTGGTAGGAGCAATGAACTGGTCAATCTTGCTGTAAGTTTTCTTGAAGAGAACACCCTTTCAGATAAAACATCTGTCGCGGTTTTCAGAGGTATAAAGGTTCCTGAAGAGCTGAAAGAGTATTCAATAATGGCTAAAAAGAGTTTCATGGAAGTTGAGGATGCAGAGGAAGTTGCAGAGCCCCTTGGAATAGATCTCATTGAGGTAACAGGGGCTCAGGGTAAGATAGGGGCCCTTGCAGCCATCGGCCTCTACGACGACCCGGAAGAAGCTGCAAGGGTATACTACTGACTTCAGGACCATATGTTGAGGAATTTACCCTCAGATGCAGTTGCAAACCTCATGTCAGATGAAGCCCCCCTTCTGATATCAATTTTTACCGTATGGCCCCCATGGTATATCCTGTAGCTGGAATCCTCTCCCCTGAACCTTATATTTCTTATAACTTCGCCATTAACGGATACAGTGTATGAACCATTCTTCATGACCCCGCTGGCCTCTGCAACCAGCCTATTGTCAACGTAAACCTTGACCTCCGAGGCCGGGGACTCATCGTACTGAATTATGACACCGTTATAGACCGTCATGTTGGAGAGGGATATGTTCCTAATTGCATAGACATTGCTGAATATCTTTCGAAGATTTCCATCCTGGATCACGTCACCCACATTAACCCCAAGGGCCTCCCTTGCACTGGTTGGGATCCTCATTATGTTACCTTCACCTTCCCTTGTCCTGTTGAGGGTATAGACCTCATCATTCAGGAATACCCTGTCTCCATAATCAAGTCCAAGGGTATTTATCGCCTCCTCGGGAATTCTTATGGAGTTATTCTCATTTTCAAGTACGCTGTCAATCCTGTATGGTCCCCTGACATCGAATGTTCTGTTTTCATTGCTCTTCTTCCATATTATCAGGTTACCTGATGTCGGTTCAATTGATATTTTACCATCGTCCACCTTGACGGCTCCCAGCAGTGTTGATATCATGGCAAGAAGGATGAGGCCAGAAACCAGAATGGGGAAGTGCATGTATATGAATGATCTTACAGTCTGAAGCTTGCCCTGGGAACGCCTGAAAACGTATATTGATCTCCTGATCAAGCTTATAAAGTAATAAACGGCAACTATGGACCCTGAAACCGCTATAATGATCCCTGCTGTTGCCGGTATTGTCCTTATAAAGAATATGCTGAATATCCCGAGGGTTGTAAGTGAGAGGCCCAGTATGCACATTCTTATGGACTTTCCCATGGTGTCCATCATGGTTATTCTGCCGTACTCAAGTGCCCTGTCAACTATGGTCCTTACAACCTCGTTGGCAACCAGGTTAAGGTCCCTGAGACTTGCCATGTCATGGTGTATCGTCCCTATATCCACCTCCTTAACTGTGAGACCAAGGACATCCGCATCAAGGACTATGCCAACATCGACCCCATAATCCTCCTCAAATTTCATCTTCTCAAGGGCAGATCTCCTGGCTGCGAACTGTCCGCTTAGTGGCTGCTCGAATTTTATCTCAGGGAAGAAGAAATTCAGAAGTGGCTTTGCAGTTAACTCAGTAACCCTTCCGGCCTTTCTCCTGAAACGTGTTTTTGTGAGGTCCGCCCTCCCCCTGATTATGGGCCTTATCATCCTCTCAATTTTCTCTGTTGTCATATTCTCAAGGTCAGCGTCAATAAAAACCACTATCTCTCCACTGGAATGCTTGAATCCGGTCCTCAGTGCAGCGCCCTTGCCGCGGTTGCTGGCATGTCTTATGACCCTTGCACCTGCAGCCTCTGCAACCCCGGCAGTGTTATCTGTGGATCCATCATCCACCACTATGACCTCGCTCACTAGTTTAGAGCCTTTAGCTGCCTCAACAACCATTGCAACGGTCTTTTCCTCATTGAACGCTGGTATAACCACTGAAACTGTCTGGTCATCTTCCTTCACTGTCCTGAGGGCACATAAAAGGAAGACCAGGAGTAGAATAAGCCATGACATCCCTACACCTTCTCCTATCTATGAAGTTCTATTGGTTGAAAACCCTTAAATATTAAGCCATTAAGATGCGTCGGGAGATCCTATTAAATATGAATTGGAATAAATATCTATCCATAAATGTAAAGGTGAATCTCTAAATGAAGCCCAGAGTGATGATACTCCTTGGAAGTGCATCGGATTTCAGGATAGCCGAAAAGGCCATGGAGATCTTTGAAGAACTCAGAATACCCTATGACCTCAGGGTTGCCTCAGCCCACAGGACCCATGAAAAGGTGAAGGCCATCGTCGCTGAGTCTGTAAAGGAGGGTGTTGAGGTCTTCATAGGGATAGCTGGACTTTCAGCCCACCTTCCCGGGATGATATCGGCTAACACCCACCGGCCGGTGATAGGTGTTCCAGTTGACGTTAAACTCGGAGGACTTGACGCCCTTTTCGCATGCTCACAGATGCCCTTCCCTGCCCCGGTTGCGACGGTTGGTGTTGACAGGGGAGAAAACGCCGCAATACTGGCTGCCCAGATAATAGGTATAGGTGACCCGGAGGTGAGGGAAAGGGTCTCTGAACTCAGAAGGGGTTTCTATGAGAAGGTCCGCAGGGATGAGTGCCAGGTCCTCAACAGCATAGAGGGGTCATACTACGCCCCCCTAAATGTTGAGCTTCCAGAGCTGCAGGATAATGAAAAATCTGGTGAAGAAGACGCCCCGATGGTATCTGTGATCCCCGGCAGCTACTCTGACATGAAGATCGCCAAAAAGACTACAATGTTCCTCGAGCGTATGGGTATAAGCTATGACCTCAACGTCATATCACCCATAAGGTACCCTGATAGGTTCGAGAGGTACCTTGAGCGTATGGAGAATGTTAAGCTATTCATAGCGATAAGTGGACTCTCAGCCCATGTTACAGGTGCCGTTGTCGCCCTCAGTGACAGGCCTGTGATCGGTGTTCCATGCCCCCTCAAAATGAATGGCTGGGATTCCCTCCTCTCAATGGTTAACATGCCACCAGGTGTCCCTGTTGCGACCGTTGGAATCGGTAACGGTGGTAACGCGGCGATACTGGCGGCTGAAATGCTTGGAATATATGACAGTGAAATCGAGTCCAGGATAAAGAGGATAAAAAGCCGTTCAGTCAAGTTCTGATGGTGATTCAATGAGAGAGTTCCTTGATAGGCTCGATGAAGAACCTCTGATAATTGAGGATGAGGTTTCGACCCGATTTGAGGCGGCAGGTATACTGAGGAGGCACCCCAGGGAAGTTGTGATACTGAGGAATATAAGGGAATCAGATATTCCTGTCATATCCGGACTCTGCAATACAAGGGAGAAGATAGCCCTTTCCCTGAACTGCCAGGTAAATGAGATAACCCATCGCATTGTCCATGCAATGGAGAACCCGACACCCATAAAAAGCGTGAGGGGCCTTGAGGGTTACAGTTCAGAGGATGCCGACCTCTCAAGGCTCCCGGTTCTAACCCACTACCAGAGGGATGGAGGCCCCTACATAACGGCAGGGGTCATATTTGCCAGAGATCCTGAAACCGGGGTCAGGAACGCCTCCATCCACCGAATGATGGTCGTATCCTGTGATAGGATGGCGGTCCGTATAGTTCCAAGACACCTTTATACATATCACCAGCGGGCCGAGGAGATGAGTGAGGATCTTGAGATAGCAGTAGCCATAGGCATGGACCCCGCCACCCTCCTTGCGACAACCACATCCATACCCATAGATGCCGATGAGATGGAGGTTGCAAACACCTTCCACAACGGTGAACTGGAACTTGTGAGGTGCAGTGGAGTTGACCTGGAGGTCCCCCCTGCAGAGATAATACTGGAGGGCCGGATACTCTGCGGTGAAAGGGAAAGTGAGGGCCCCTTTGTTGACCTCACAGATACCTATGACGTTGTAAGGAATGAACCCGTCATAGCCCTTGATAGGATGCATATAAGGGAAGATGCCATGTACCATGCGATTCTACCTGCAGGATTTGAACACAGGTTACTTCAGGGGCTGCCCCAGGAGCCAAGGATATACAGGGCAGTTAAGAATACGGTACCCACGGTAAGGGATGTTGTTCTAACTGAGGGGGGGTGTTGCTGGCTCCATGCAGCCATCTCAATTAAAAAGCAGAGCCAGGGGGATGGCAAGAATGTTATAATGGCGGCCCTTGCAGCCCATCCATCCCTTAAACATGTTGTGGTTGTGGACGACGATATAGACGTTTTTGATCCTGAGGAAATCGAATATGCCGTGGCAACAAGGGTGAAGGGTGATGATGACATCCTGATAGTCCCTGGGGCAAGGGGCTCATCCCTGGACCCTGCGGCACTTCCCGATGGTACAACAACCAAGGTTGGTGTTGATGCAACGGTGCCCATTACTGGGGCAGAAAAATTTCAGAGGGTCAGCCGGTCCGAGTGACAGGGCACCATAAAAATTTATTTCTGAATAACTGTTCAGTTTTTTTGTTTTTCTGGCCACAGGAACCTCAGGTGCCAGATCAGATTTACAGAAATAAGTAAAGTCCCATTTTCCATCCTCAAAAATATTAACTAATCGGTTATAACGTCTACAGCGGCTTTGCAGGCGCTGCACCTACCATCACTGAGACCCACCGTTTTTGTGAGGTAACCATCCCTTTTTATAAGTAGCTCCCCGCACACCGGACAGTAGGTGTTCTCAGCATCGGTCCCTGGAAGGTTCCCCACATACACGTACTTCATCCCCGCCTCAATGGCTAGGTCTCTGGCCCTCATCAATCTATCAGCCCCGGTTGGGGGCACATCCTGCATCCTGTAATGCGGAAAGAACCGTGTGAAGTGTAGTGGAACCTCTAGCCCAACCTCCGATACCATGAAGTTCACAAGGGCCACTATATCATCATCAGAGTCATTGTAACCTGGTATGAGGAGGTTTGTGACCTCTATATGGATACCCATCTCATGCATCCTTATGATGTTCTCGAGTACAGGTTCTGGCTTTGCATCACATAGCTCACGATAGAATCGCGCAGACATTCCCTTGAGGTCAACATTTGCAGCGTCCAGTAGTGGTCCAAGCAGGTTGAGGGCCTCCTCACTCATGTAGCCATTTGTAACATAAACCGTTTTGAGGCCCTCTGCCCTTGCACGTTCTGCAGAGTCCAGAGTGTATTCAAGCCACATGGTGGGCTCATTGTAGGTCCATGCTATGGAGGTGCAGTTACTTCTGAGGGCATTTTCAACCGCCTCCTCCGGTGAGATGTACTTTGTGGGAAAGCCATCTATGCGTGCCTGTGATATGCTCCAGTTCTGGCAGTACCTGCACCTGAAGTTACATCCGACACTGCCAAGAGAGTAGACGAGGCTGCCAGGATAAAAGTGGAAGAGTGGCTTCTTCTCTATCGGGTCAACCGCCTCTGAGGATACCTCCCCATAGTTCAATGAATAGATCTTTCCGTCGCTATTTTCACGCGTGAGACAGTACCCCCTTCCCCCTTCAGGTATCAGACATTTCCTGTTGCATACAAGGCATCTTAACCTATCATCCTCCTTTTCATAGAGTATGGATTCCTTCCTCATGGTATTCCCCCTACATTTCAGGGGTGCAGATGTTCATAACCCCTCACATGAAGTTTATATGTATCTCCATGCTTATCAACCATTTCAATGGAGGGTGACCCTATGACCTCACCTATGATGTGTACTTCCATTATTCTGGAGAGTTCCTCCATTGCATCAGGTGGTGCGGTGAAAACAAGTTCAAAATCTTCCCCGTAGTACAGGGCGAATTCCAGTGGATCCACTCCAAGGAGGGATGATGCCTCAAACACCTCTGTGGGTACAGGTAACTTCACCTCATGAATCCTCATGCCGGCCCCGCTGGCGTCCATGAGCTCGCCAAGTTCACTTATGAGGCCATCGGTTATGTCTGTGGCCGAAGACACAAGCCCAGACTTCGCCATTCTGGATGCCTCTTCAACCCTTGCAACGGGCCTCAGGGATTTTTCAACCACGGCCTCAAATCCAGCAGTATCTGCTCCTGATAGAAGAAGTTCGGTGCCTGCAGCTCCAAGCCCAAGGGGGCCTGTCACCGCAATGAGGTCCCCTGGCCTGGCGCCGGACTTCATCATCACAATGTCCTTCCTGACCCTTCCAATGGCTGTGCCCCCCATTATTATCTCATCCCCCTCATTGGTATCCCCCCCAATCAATGGCGCCCCATAGTGGCTGCACGCCTCCAGGACGCCGCTTATGAGGGAGTCGAAGGATTCCAGGTCAAGGTCAGGGAGGGCTATGGAGAGCATGAAGCCCTCCGGTACAGCACCCATTGCAGACAGGTCACTCATGTTCACTGTAACTGTCTTCCATCCCATATCGTGATGGTTCATTTTAGGGGGGAAGTGCCTGCTTTCAATTAAAAGGTCTGATGTCAGGGCAAGATACTCCTCCCCCATATCAAGTAGTGCGGCGTCGTCTCCAAGACCGAGAAGCTCTGAGGGTTTGAAAAATGAGGCTGATCTTGATATTATCCTTGAGATGAGTTTCTTCTCGCCAAGGGATGATATTCTATCAGGAGACATTTTTATCAAAAATAAATTGGGCATTTACCCTTAAATGGCTGATTTAACCCTGTCCCTGATTATCTCAGCAATTCGTGGATCTGCCCCGAGGGGCTCGGTGTAGACTATCTCACCATCGAATTCAAATTCCTCATGCTCATGTTCATGGTGATGGTGGTGATGCTCAGCGCCATTATCAAGACCCAGAATGTGTGGTATGTCGTGTTTGGTGTGGACCCCATGGGCCAGGAATACTGGAGTAACAATGATCTTTTCAACGCCCATAGCTGCAAGTTCATTTATGGCCTCTGGTATTGATGGCCTGGATATGTTCATGAATCCCACTGCAACAGGATGGTCAACCTCCTTTCTGTAGATATCTGCTATACCGTTTATAACCTCCTCACCGTAGGGCAGGCGGCTTCCATGCCCCACAAGAAGAACACCTATCCTAGTTTTTTGGCCTGAATTTGAATCCATATGATATCACCCCATCTTCACCCTCTTCTCTCACCTTGCGGAATACCATTTCGACCTCGTCACCTATCTCTATTGAATCAGGGTCGCAGTCAACAATCTGGCTTGTTATCTTCGCACCTTCCTCCAGTTCAACTATGGCCACCACGTAGGGGGCTATATCCTTGAACTCATCGGTTGGGGTGTTTATCACGGAATAACTGTGTATCTTTCCCCTCCCGCTGAACTTCAAGTCCTCAAGCTTACCTTTACGCCTGCATTCAGGGCATATTATTCTGCTTGGGAAGAAAACATTCCCGCACTGGAGACATTTTGAACCTGTAAGATTGTAGCGCTGGGGTATATGGCGCCATGTCCTAACGGTTTCTGTCATGATATGACCTCCGTAAATGTAATCGGTTTTCATTATCTATCTTGATTCATTATAATTAAATCATATGGTCCGCGGATATTTAAATCCATTGTGCTCCCATGGGAGTAATAAAGATTCTTATTACCCCTGACTTGATCCATGGAATAATCTGGCCTTTTTTCTCTTTCTAAATGGTTTAGGTCGCCATTAAAGCACCAGAACTGTTAATATTAACTTAATATCATTTCAGTAATATTTTTATGTTAGTAATAATTAATTTTAATCCGGTGATACAATGGATGATGGAGGATATGTGATGGGAGGTCTAAGTCTTCTTCTCATGGTTCCGACCGTGATACTCGCCCTCATGATACTCAGCATCGATGATTCATCGGTGGAAAGAAGTGCTGATAGGGCCCTATCTGAGAGTATGACAGGGGCCCTGTGGGACATAAGGGACAGCATCCCAGTGATAACAGGGGAAGTTCTAAATGAAACTGCGCATGAGGCCATAAACGGTACGCTTCCTTCAGATCTGGACTCCAGGGCCCTCGTGAGGGAAAGGGTAGATGAACGCATTGATAGGTTATGTACCGTCCACAGCAATATGAATGTGAGCTGTAGCGTGAATTCGGTTGAGGGGGCATCCGATGATCCATTCTTTATTGAGGTTAACTCCACTGTTGATATTAGGTCAGGTGAAATTCACCACACTGAGAACCTTTCGGTAAGGGTGTCTGTTGAGGGCCTGCCTGATCCCCTGCCCTTCAGGGTTCTTGGGAGGTTGCAGCACAATGAAACGTCAATAGAGTATGGTGGGAGCCTCAGGGACTACCTTTCTTCAGGGAACAGAGAAGCCTATGAGGGGGCTTCCGGTCCTTTCATAATAAAAAGGTGTCCCTATGAACCCTACATCAGCCATGGATCCAGCGTTGCCCTCTATGCCTGCCTCATAAATGGATACTACCATGAGAGCCATGATGGGTCCTGCTACCTCTGCAGGCTGGAGGGAAAAACCTCGTGCCCACACTTGGGCCTTGAAACCTTCATAATACCCTCAGGAAATTCTGAGGAGGCCCCGGTATCCGTTGACCACGTTCTATTCACAGCCCCCTACAACGGAGAACCCCACAATGCATCAGGACTCATCCTATACCTTGACAGGGCACATGGAGAAAAGTACGGTGTGGTGCATTGATATTCTCAACAGATTTTCTGCTCTCCCTCATCATCGTAACCATGATTGTAGGTATATCTGCAGAGCTCATGGATGTGCAGGAGACCCGTCTGGATGAAAAATTCAGGGAGGCGTACTTCAGGGAGAAAAATGCTGCTGCAGTGGATATTCTCATAAATACACCAGGTGATCCTGTCAACTGGGAGAAACTTCCTCCAGGCACCTGCAGGTATCCTGGAATTGCCGTCCCAGGTAAAAGGGGAGTTATATCCTATGAAAAACTCATGAAACTTCGGTCAAAACCGGAATTACTTGAAAGGGCATTCCGGTGGTTTCATGTGAGAATTGTGCTCCATCCCCTCAACGACAGAATAAGCCCCATAATTATTGGAGATGAAGTGATTGGGGACGAAATATACGTATTCAGAAGAACCGTCAACTGCAACTTCCTATCAGATTATGTTATCAGGCGAAGTGAATGCATATGTCCCTCGGGTCATGGTGAAAACTGGACCTGCATGAATTTTCGCGTTAATGACTCACTGGATTACTACCTCATATCAGATGGCTCCAGCGGATCATTCATCGTTGACAGAGACTGCAACAGAAGCAATGAAGAAATAAAAATCCGCTCCGGAAGTTTGAGACTGAATTTAACAGGGCAGGGCGTGGTATGGATCCACTTACATGGCTGTGGAGGAGGTGTAATAATTGCTGGCCTTCCCCGCTCTGGAATGGATTGCCCGCCGAAACCCGATTACTTTGAGATCCAGCCATGCTCCCTTCAGATCCTCATATCCCCATACTGACTCAGAGCTCCTGCTAGCAGTTATTACATGGTTCTGAAGTCTTCATGGTGATTCAGATCCCTATAACTGCTATTATGGCTATTACAAGACATGTATTTGCCACTGGGTCTGTCATGCTGGTCGATAGGGGAATGACTATGTTGTCAGGGTCCAGTTCAAGTCTGTAGGATGCCGAGCTCAGATAAAAGCCCACCAGGAGAAGGAATGGAGTCAGAAGGTACCCTGCAAGTGAACTTATAAGAACCATCCTCTCAAGGCCAAGGGACCCTATACCAAGTGAAACACTCACAACATGGGCCAGAAGCCCAATGGTTGGATATATGATCAGTGACAGCACGGATATTATTCCAAAGTTTCTGAGGGCCTCCCCATGAGGCCTGAGGGTTGCGGGGACTATACCTGAGTGGAGCCCGGAAGAAAGCCTTGCTCCGAGTATGCTTACAAGGTCTCCGCTTTCACCTGAAAACAGTGGCACCAGTGCAAGGATTGCAGGGTTATCAAGTATAAATGATAGTTTACTGTTTAGGACTATACCTGCAGTGGTTCCAAGGGCCGAGCAGAGGAGAAGTACTGGCACACTCTGTCTTATGATCCTTCTGAGGTTATACTGACCCTTAATTCCCATTGCAAGGCCCAGAGCACCCATCAGGATAAACAGGAAAAAGAGCACCCATTCAAAAATACCATTCTTTACAGCTTCAAGGATCGCCAGTGCAGCGAATATGGATGGGAGCGTGAAAAGGTCACCTGAAGCTGCTATGAGGGGTGTTGTGACGTTATCAGGGTCCCAGCCATTCTCATAGCTCTTGAGGGATATGAGGACGGTTGCCGGGAGGAGAACAGCCCCTGATATTATGCCCCCAGCCACAGAGATAACAATGAAATCCATTATTCCCATGCTTCGAAATCCAAAGATGTGGCAGAATACCCAGGCCATGAATCCAAGGAAAATTGACATGACCACGGTCAGTATGATGGTGGCCTCAATGTTCTCTGTAAGGACATCTGATTTTCGAAGTTCCGGTGAAAGGGTACCTATATGCAGACCTGAACCGAGACGTGAACCCAGGGCACCGAAGATGTTACCCCTCATGCCTATGGCGCCAGGTATCAGTACAAGTAGACCCGGATATGACTCCAGGAGGGGAGACATCTTACCCAGGAATATACCTGCCACAAGGTCCCCCAGGGCACATATAAAGAGTGCGACGAAGCTTTCCCCTATAACCCTCTTAGAACCCCTGAAAAAGCTTCCGAAACTTCTGAACAGATTAAATGCTCTGATAAATCCCCTTGAGGCAATTATGGATAAATTGACGGTAAATGTTAGCAGGGATTGAAGTATGAGCCGAGTCGTCCTCAGTAATCTTCCTGTTATCCTCATTGATCTCACCTGCTAACATTCACATCATCTCTGGACTATTCTATGCTACACCCTATATCCTCAAGGGTCATCTCACCCTTTGCAAGGGCAAATAAGAGTTCTGAGCCTGCTTCGTTCCCCTTGGCAATAAGGGTATCGTTCTCTGCAAGTACCGTGTTTCTGTCAGGTCCATAAATCCAGGATTCGCCTCTTCTGATGGCTATAACCCTCATACCCGTTCTTGTTGCAAGTAAAAGGTCTCCCAGTGATTTCCCTGCCAGCTCTGATCCCTCATCAATCGTCACCCTGACTATTATCTCATCTGACTCCTCCATGACCATCTTGAATACAGGGTGAGGTTTGATTCCCTTTAACACCAGGTCAGCGATGTCCTTGGCAGAGTTTGCAATGCTTTCAGCTGCCTCGCCCACCTCAAGAAGGGCTGTCAGTTTTTCGGCGTCCTCAACAGATCTTGCAGCAAGAAGTGACTCCTTTTTTATCTCATAGTTAAGCCTGTTAACCTTGTTTTCAAGTTTTATGACCTCCTCTGCCGCGTCCCTGCTGTTAAACAGGAGTGCAGAGTATGCAAGATCCACCATCAACTCCGAAAGGTTCTTCATTTCGATGAGAATATCCTTAACACTTTTGGACAACTTTCATCCTCCTGGGCTGCTGAACTGATATTGGGTGACTTTGAATAAATATCTTGCTGCGGTGAAATTGGTTCTTCAGATGGAGTCATCTCTCGATGAAACCATAAGGCACTCCCTTCGAAGCTTGAGAAGCTCCTTCTTCCTATCGGTTAGATCATCTGGTTCTGAAATCAGACGCCTGAGACCCCTTCTGATGCACTCAACAGCCTCGTCGGTGTGTATCCATCTGCAGTCCTGGCAGCTCCATACACCCTTATCACGTATCCAGTAGCCCCCTGTGGATCCATCACCGCACGGATAGAATGGACAGTAACAGAATGCACAGTTCTGACCCTTAAAATGGCAGGGGTAAAAGTCGCATTTCTCATCAGGACCTGAATCTTTGCCGCATGGATTCTCCTCATAGAACTTCCTTGCAAGTTCATGGAGTGGGACCTCAACCGCGTATCCGCGAGGTGTGATCATGTAGCCATCCCTTGTGTAGGTTGTAACGTTGCCAACTATTATGGTGGTGGACATGTCCACAAGGGATTCGTCTAGATCTCCAAGAGCCAGAATACTCACCTGTGGACTTCCATTTTCGGTTCTAACCACGCCAACTGGCGTTTCTGGTTCAAGTTCAGATCTCAGTATTTCAAGTGCCTCCCTGAAGGGTTTCTTCCTCCTCTTTCCCAGGGGGTTATAAAGGGCTATTACAAGTCCCGACTCTGCAGCTGCCCTTATCTTCATCCTTATCTCTGATAGGGGTGTGAGGATGTCGCTTAGACTTATAACTGCAAAGTCATGGAGTGGTGCCCCCAGCTGTGATGCTGCATAGTTGACCGCGGTCACGCCAGGTATAACCTCAAATTCAAGCCCAGAATACTTATCAAATATCTGAAAGAATACATTGGCCATCCCATAGACACCAGGGTCTCCTGAACTCACCAGTGCAACATTTAGACCTTCAAGGTGTTTCTCAATGGCCTTTTCCACTCTCTCAAGTTCAGATCCCATTCCGCTTTTTATTATCTCCTTGCCCTCCAGGAGGTCCTCTATCTGTTTTATGTACCTCGCATATCCTATGACAACATCGGATTCCTCAAGAGCCCTGAGGGCCCTTACTGTTATATCCTCCCTTGTGGGTCCAAGTCCTATTATCCTTATCATGAAAACACCTTCAGTGAATCAGGAGCTTATTGATGTGGAGCCAATGCAGCGGCATATCCAAAAACTGCCTGAATTTACCCTCCTAAGTGATGCTCAGTAAATCCTGGTTACTGAAATGATTCTAAGGGTTCTGATATCAACCCATACCCCTGATGACCTCGTTTCAGCCCTTGCAGCTGCAGTTACAGTGAACTGCTCGGTTGGCCTTATTACTATCTGACCGCTTCCTGTCTGGTTTTCACGGTATCCTGTCGCTGTTATGTTGATATTGATGTTCTCAAGTGATGTGTCCTCTGTTGTTGTTGCATTGAGGGACCGGATGTTTATTCCATCAAGGCCTGTGCGGGCTTTAAGGGCATCTGCAACATCTGCATTGTTTATTATCCGTATCTCCTCAGGCCCTCCAGTGATGGTGGAGGTTATATTCTTGCCGGAATCCAGGAATGAAGACACGGTGTCTATCTGCATTTCAATAAGTTTTTCCACATCCGGTGGTTTGGACGTTACAAGTGTGTATGAACTTATGAGCCCAGCCTCAAAGAAGGCCAGGAATATTATGAGGAACAGGAATAATTTAATGATCCTTGGCAATGCATCACCTTTTTTCTGTGAATGGACCCAAAGGGTAAACTAGTATTTCGATAAAGAATATATGAACTCAATGAAATATTTAACTGTGAACCCATTTTAAAGATTTCTCAGGCACCAGTTTAACCGCAGTGAATGATTGAAATGAATGAAATAATAGGAAAATTCGCAAGGGAAGGAATTTTAATAGAGGATAACGCATATTTCAGGTTGAAGGAAATGGATGACCCTTCAACAGCTTCCTCAGAGATTATAGTTAAGATAAAGAAGAATGGTGGGGGTAAATTCACTCTCCTGACCTCTGAGATGCTTGATGACCTATTTGAGGTTACTGAGGAAATAGATAACCCCGCGGAAATAAAGGCGAGGGGTCCAATCAATGTTCCAAGGGAGAGGGACTTTGACTTCAGGGTTATCACAGACACCAGTAAGAGATCATACACCAGCGGGGAGATAGGTGACATGATCTCCTACTTCAACAGCAGATTCAGCTGCCTGAGGGATCTCCTTAAAAGACGCCCTGAACTTAAGAGTCATGTGCCCATTGCTGATCTTCGTGGCGGGGACGACGCTGTGAGCATCATAGGGATCATAAATGAGATACGAACCACAAAGAATAACCACAGAATGCTTGAACTGGAGGATGAAACCGGGGAAATAACAGTGGTGGTTCACAATGAAAACCATAAACTGTTTGAAAAATCCGAGAAACTGGTGAGGGATGAGGTGATAGGTGTTCAGGGTGCGAAAAAGGGGAGATTTGTGGTGGCCTCTGAGATCTTCCATCCAGGGGTTCCCAGGATACAGGAGAAAGAAATGGACTTTTCTGTTGCTTTCATATCCGATGTTCACATAGGAAGCGAGACATTCCTTGAAGATGCATTCACCAGGTTCATTAAATGGATAAATGGTGACTTTGGGACAGAGGAACAGATGAATATCGCGGCTGACATTAAGTACCTGGTGGTTGCAGGTGATATTGTTGATGGTATCGGTATATACCCGGGACAGGAAAAGGAACTCGTCATAAAAGATATCAATGAGCAGTATGAGGAGGCCGCAAGGCTTTTTGGAGATATAAGGGATGACATAAAGATCGTGATGATCCCTGGAAACCACGATGCATCAAGGATCGCTGAGCCCCAGCCAGCAATACCCGAGGAATATGCGGAGCCACTCTACAGCCTCAAAAATGTTGAATTTTTGAGTAACCCGTCCATGGTTAGTCTTGACGGTATAAAAACCCTCATATACCATGGCAGAAGCTTTGATGACATGGCCATGAGCGTGAATGGGCTTTCACATGAAAGATCTGATCTCATAATGGAGGAACTCCTTGAGAAGAGACACCTCGCACCAATATACGGTGAGAGGACCCCGCTTGTATCTGAGATAGAGGACCACCTTGTGATTGATGATGTCCCCCATATCCTTCACACTGGACATGTCCATATAAACGCATACAAAAAATACAAGGGCATTCACCTTATAAATTCAGGTACATTCCAGTCGCAGACGGAGTTCCAGAAGATATACAACATTGTCCCAACATGTGGCCAGGTCCCGGTGCTTAACAGGGGGGTAATGAAGCTTCTGGAGTTCAATTAGTCCAGGCAGGTGATTCCTTGAATCCGCTGAGGGATGTTGTTGATGTTTCGGTTCACCTCTACAGGAGGGGCCTTGTATCTGGTATTGGAGGGAATGTGAGTGCAAGGGTGGATGATTGGGTTTTCATAACACCCACAATGGTCCCCCTTGACCAGGTGACACTTAAAAATGTTGCAATGGTTGACCTTGAAGGGAATATGCTGAGGGGCGGGAGACCATCCTCAGAGCTGGAACTCCATCTTGAGGTCTACAGGAGGAGACCTGATGTCAATGGTGTGGTGCACACACACTCACCATATGCCAGGGCATTTTCAGTTGCAGGTATTGAAATTGAGAAAATGGAGGGCTTCAGAGGCATGGGCCATGGGAAGATTCCTGTGGTACCATATTATCCCCCCGGGAGCAGGGAACTTGCAGCTGCCTGTGCAGAGAGTATGGTGAATGAAAATGCGGCTGTCCTTGAAAACCACGGTGTGGTATGTGCCGGTGAAACCGTTAAGGAAGCCCTCCTGCTTGCAGAGTTCATTGAGGAGTTGGCAAAAACCCGGTTCATCGCCGAGGTCCTGAAATCCATGAAATAGTTAAATTAACTGTTCAAACAAACAAGATATAAAAAACAGAAATTTATCCCCAAAGAAATTGTTCAAACAAACAAGATATAAAAACAGAGATTTATTCCCTTATGGATTCAAGTTCACTGAGTATTTCCCATACCAGTGTCCTTGCATGTATCGGGATGTTGGGGTCATTGCTTATCTCATCCAGAATCGATATGACTGTGCTAGCCCTTACTGTACTGTCCTCATCTGGATTGTTGAGGATCTCCTTTGATTCCTCTGCGGCCCTTCTGATGTTCCTTGGGACACTATTATCTTCCATAATGTGTTTTAAAATTTCAGAAACGCGATCAAATGTTTCGTTACTCATGTTGGGTCCTCCCTGCTGAATTCCTGAAGAATACAGAATAATGTTTATATTCAATCTGGTTTATATCATTTAGGTTAAAAAGTTTTTGGTGTCCCTGAAACCGCCACTGCAACCGCAACTCCTGATGATGTTGTTTTTCTTATAACCAGTTTTGATTTCGCTCCTGCACTTTTAAGAGCCGCTGCTTCGCATACACTTCCAACACCAAATTTTTCGTTGACAAAATCTGAAAATGAGTGTGTATCCTGTGATCTGAGCTCCTGGGGAGGTATGATTTCCAGGGGGACCCCCAGATTCTCTGCTGCATCAATTACTCCACTTTCATTTTTCTTCATGTAACCTGTTGCCAGTGCATCGATCCTCTCTGGAGGTAGCTTTAAGAGTCCAAGTGCTTCCACAATTGCAGTGGTTACTAGGGTGGACTCAACTCCCCGTCTTGTCCCTATGCCCACCGAAACCTTGAGGGGAGCAAGTCTCATGACCTCAGAGTTGCAGTG
Organism: Methanothermobacter sp. K4; assembly: GCF_022014235.1. Lineage (NCBI taxonomy): Archaea > Methanobacteriati > Methanobacteriota > Methanobacteria > Methanobacteriales > Methanobacteriaceae > Methanothermobacter > Methanothermobacter sp. K4. Next base: position 330,770 of record NZ_JAKLTD010000001.1, on the reverse strand, counting down.
GGCCCTTACAACCTCATCCCCATCCCTTATGTACCTGTAGGTTCCGGACAGTTCACCATCAATGAGGGGCTCCAGGTTCCTTGAGGAGTGCAGTTCCACGGTGTGCCCATCCACAATTGAGGAGTTGAAGTGCTTCACGAGGTGCCTGTCAAGTATCAGGTAGAAATATCTTGCTGCGAAGCTGTCAATTCCCACAAGACCATTAACATCAGTTGCTGTTGTTATAACAGGGTTTGCGTTGAGTATGTCTGCAATTTTGACTGCAAAATCGTTTGCACCTCCTGCATGACCTGAAAGGAGGCTTATGACATTCTGTCCCATTTCGTCGATAACAATAACTCCAGGATCAGAGAATTTGTTTTTAAGGAGCGGTGCTATCTTCCTCACCATTATGCCTGCGGCCATTATACCAATTATCATGTCACTCCTGGAAAACACATCCCTGAAATCTATATTCCCGTGGATGATTTTAACTGAGAGAATGGTGGGATCGTTCATAAGAGCCGTCTTCAGGGTCTCACCGAGTTTCCTGCCATTTTCTGTAATTGTAAGTATGCTCAGTCTCATTATATCACCAGCATTATTCCTGTTGCAGATAGGATAAACAGGGCCAGGGATAGTGAACTCAGTTTCAGGGCGTCTTTAAGCTTTTCATGTGAAAGTAAATCTCTGGGATCCCCCAGAACATATACTCCTGGTTTTTCCAGCTGAACGGATAGAGCTCCGGCCGTTGCAGCCATTGTGAATCCTGAGTTGGGACTGGGGGTGCGTCTGGCGTCCCTGAGGAGCACCCTCAGCGAATTTTTCCAGTTCATGGACAGGAGAAACGCTGCAAGAACAATCATAAACCCTGTCACTCGGGATGGTATGTAGTTCAGTATATCATCAAGTCTGGCAGGGAACCATCCCAGGTCCCTGTTTTCATCATCAAGGTATCCCACCATTGCATCAAGTGTGTTAACGGCCCTGTAAAGGAATGCGCCTGGAAGTCCCAGGAGAATAAAATAAAAAATTGGTGCTGTAACTGAGTCTGTGAGGTTTTCTGTGAGTGTTTCAATTGTTGCTGAGAGTATCTGCCCATCCGTTAGGGTGGCAGTGTCTCTGCTTACAAGATAGGAAAGTTTCTCCCTTGCCTCATCAATGCTGTTATTCAGTGATCTCCCAACATCCAGGGCGGATGTAAAGAGCATTCTTATGGATATTACCGTTGACAGGAGCACTGCAGCTATCAGAGTGTATAGAGGGCCATCCAGGTACCCTATGAGTATGGCTGGTGCTGTGAATACTGAGATAACCGCGAGAGTCATTATCATTCCTGATAGGCGCGTTTTACTGAGGAAGCCCTTCATCCATACTATGATGGAGCCCATATGAACAACAGGGTGCAGGATGGCTGGGGGTTCCTCCAGGATGATGTCAATGAGAACTGCAAGTAGCAGGACGGGGATTTCATTCATGTTCTCATTTTTGTTACGATCAATTATATACCCGTGACATGTAATAATTTCATCATGTTATATATTCATGGATGGATATAATTAGTTGTGTGATACCATGTCAGAGAAGAAGATAAAAAAATGGCTTGAGGAGGAGGGCTTTCTTAGGATGGAGGTACCTGACGAAAACGCTTCCTTTCATTATGTTATAAACTATCCAGAGGATCATGTAATTGATATCATTCAGCCCGCTGGAAAGAATGATATGATTCTTATAGCCTGTGCAACCAGTGTTAGTCCAGAGCACCAGTCAGGTATACGTGCACTCAGCATGGAAAAGAGGACTGAATTCATATGGAAGGTCCGTTTTACTCTGAACATGTTTGGGGTTGATTTCCAGCTTGATCATCCAGAGAACGTTCTAAACAGTTATCTTGTAACCTCTGAAATATTCTCTGATGGCCTGTCAAAGGACAGGTTGATTTCAAGTATAAAAAACGTTTTCAGGGCCAAACTTCATGTCATGTGGATGATACAGGAACGTTTCGGTGAGGATAAACCCGAACACGACAGCATGTATGTGTGAGGTTCATTTCCAGTGCAATATTATGTGGGCTGCTTCTGGCCATCTGGGAGAGATGGATTTCAAATGTAACTTCTGTTTTGCTTTCTGAGTCTGGTCTGAGGGTCATCTATTTCAAGTGTAATATCTGTTATGGCCCATTCATGGAATGTGAGTGAGAGGTGGATTTCAACTGTAAGTCATGTATGTACCGTGGGGTTAGTGAGAGAGAGGTGGATTTCAAGTGAAATATTTATTACAATATTAAATTTCAAAATTAAAATGTGACATTGACTTCAAGTGTAAGATTAAGTGGTACCGACTGGACCAACTTCAGAGAATCCTGTCTGTCAAGATGCTAACAGTTGGAATACATGTTTCCTACCTGACAGCAAATGAATTCTGTATTTACACTTGAAATGTATGTCTCTCTTCCGATAACCTAACATTTCAGGAACAGTTACACTTGAAATGTATGTCTCTCTTTCATGTTCTGGCAGGTAGATAATCGTTACACTTGAAACGCATGTCTCCCATTCACCTCCAGGTGGGGGCCAGGGAAAGTTTACACTTGAAATGTATGTCTCTCCGATTTATTATGAAAAAGCGTGATGTTAATAAAAACTTTTATCTAAGAGTTAGAATAAGAAAATTTACACTTGAAACTTATCACCCTGTCTATGAGGGTGATCTAAAGGGGCACTGCCAGATTAAAAAGGGAAACCTCAAAACCCTGAGGATTGCCATTCCAGTTTTGAGGCCTTTATAATAAATTCAAGCAGCAGTTTTCTCTAAAACTTTATTTGAAGTGGTATTATGAACATTTTTGATGAGATAGGGGACAAAGAATCTGTTTTTAAGGATAAAAAATATCTTGACCACAGGTTTCTACCTGACAGGCTGCCTCACAGGGAGGAACAGATACGCTCAATAGCCAAGTACTGGGTTGAAGCACTGAATGGAGTCACACCACCGGACATAACAATATATGGAAAAACAGGAACGGGGAAAACTGCAGTTGCCAAATTTGCCATGAAACAGCTTAAGGAGGCTTCAAGGGACTGTGATGTCAACATAAGGACAGAGTACATACGCTGTACCGATTACACAACAGAGTACCAGGTCATAGCAAGGCTCTGCCAGCAGCTTGGTCGTGATGTCCCCTACCGTGGCTGGACAAAGGCCGAGATAGTCAACACATTCAGGAACATGTTCAAGAAAAACGCCTTTGGCCAGGACATGATACTCCTTGTTGTACTTGACGAGATAGATATACTCCTAAGGAATGATGGCGACGGCCTGCTCTATACCCTCACAAGGACGGATAATGTTTCCATTCTCTCCATAAGTAACTACGTTGAATTTAAAAAGTTCATAAAACCACGTGTGAGGAGCAGTTTAAGGGACAGGGAGATAGTCTTCCCCCCCTACGGTGCCCAGCAGCTTGTTGACATACTTGAGGAGAGGTCAAAGCTGTCCTTCAAGGAAGGTGCACTTGATGACGATGTAATACCCCTCTGCGCAGCACTTGCAGCCAAGGAGGAGGGAGACGCAAGGTATGCCCTTGACCTTCTAAGGACGGCAGGTGAAATTGCAGATGAAAGGGATTCTGATATTGTGAAGGGAGAATTTGTGAGGGAAGCCAAGGACTACATAGAGCACAACAAGATCACGGACATAATACTTACACTACCCAGCCAGCAGCAGAGAGTCCTTGAGGCGATACTTTACCTCACAAAGAGAAAGGAGGAGATAACCTCCGGAAGGCTCTATGAAGTCTACAAGGAGATATCAAAGGGCGATTCAGTTTCATACAGAAGAATATTCGATTTCATAAATGAACTTGAGATGCTTGGACTCATATCAACCAACACTGTCTCCAGGGGAAGGGGAAAGGGACGCACAAATATCATAGACCTCCAGTGTGAAACTTCGCTCCTGGAGGACTCACTCTGGGGAGTCTGATCTTTCTCTTATCAGCATCTTGAGAAGAGCCATTCTCACAGGTACACCATAGAAAGCCTGTCTGAAATACATCGCCTGTGGAAGTGAATCAACCTCAGGGGATATCTCATCTATCCTTGGAAGGGGATGCATTACAATGAGTTCCCTACCTGAGACCATGTTTCTGTCTATATGATAGGCCCCTTTGATCCTTGAATACTCCTCAGGGTCAGGAAAACGTTCCTTCTGTATTCTTGTAACATAGAGGACATCCACATCATCTATAACATCATCTAGCCTCTGGGTCTCTGTAACCTCGACCCCACTACCTTCAAGGTCATGTATGACACTGTCAGGCATTCTGAGCTCTGGGGGTGATACAAAGCTCATTCTAACCCCGAAAACAGCAAGTGCGTAGGCAAGTGAGTGCACTGTCCGGCCGTACTTCAGGTCCCCCACAAGTGCAACATTGAGGGATTCTATTTTACCAAAGAATCTCTTCATGGTGTAGAGGTCAAGGAGGGTCTGGGTGGGGTGCTGACCTGCCCCGTCACCTGCATTGATAACCGGAACATCCACAATGTCTGATATATAACGGGCCACCCCCTCAAGGCTGTGCCTTATCACAATTGCATCGGAGTAGCCTGCAAGCATCATTGCGGTATCGGTCAGACTTTCACCCTTTGCAGCTGATGTCGCTCCTGTATCTGCAAATCCAACCACACTGCCACCCAGTCTCTTCATTGCAGTTTCAAATGAAAGGCGTGTCCTTGTGGATGGTTCATAGAACATCATTCCAAGTATCTTTCCTGTAAGAATACTGGATGACCTTTCGCCAGAGGCAACTGGCTCCATTTTCTCAGCTTCCCTCAGAATGAACTCTATATCATCCTTTCCAAAGTCCTTTATTGAGATAACATTTTCAAACATCAAATCCCTCTAGACCTTTCTCATGAATGTGAGGTATCCTGTGTGTCCAACCATTCTGGTCCTTGGCCGTGTTCCCTGCCTCCTGACCTCGATTTCACGCTCAATTATTTCGGATGTTCTCATATCTGCAAATCCCAGCTTTGAGCCGACCCTGTGCAGAATTTTAACCTGTTCAATGTAGGGGTTGTAGAAAACCGCCCACCCTCCTCTCATGAGGGATTCATTCAACTCCTCCATCAGCTCCCATGGCCCGGGAAGATCCAGGAAGACCAGGTCCAGGTTATCCTCCTCTATACCCTCCTTTATATCCCTGTTTTTTACCTCGATATTTTTAAATCCGAAGTTCCTGATGTTCCTTTCTGCAACCTCTGCAAAGTCCTCCCGTATCTCATAGGTTGTAACATGCCCTGATTCACCCACCACATTTGCCAGGTACATTGCAACTGTCCCCGCCCCTGTACCTGCATCAACAACCCTTGAACCGTTCACTATCCCTGTGTATGCACAGATCATCCCGATGTCCTTGGGAAGGAGGATGGAACACCTCCTCTCCATGAGTTCAAGGTAATCTGACAGGTTGGGTTTAAGGACATAAACCTCCCTTCCAAGGTGTGTTTTGAGCACATCTCCTGGTCTGGCCTCCTCTATTATCCGGGATTGGATGATTCCCATGTCAGTCTGAAAGTCCTCCCCTGCCTTCATGAGGTACTTTTTACCCCTTTCATCCATGAGTATACGCAACTGATCACCCTCTAATTTTTTCTGAATCCTTGAATTCTGCTTCAATAACCTTCCTGATTTCGGATGCTATCCTTTTACCGATTCCCTCCACTTCCATGAGCTCCTTCTCTGATGCGTTCATAATCGCTTCAACTGAACCGAAACTTTCAAGGAGCCTTCTGGCATACTTGGATCCAATGTATGGAAGTGATTCCACAATGAACAGCTGCTTTTCCTGGAGGGTGACGGGTTTCTTATCTGTCCTGATACGCATGTCAGGTTTTCCCTCCCTCTGTTCCCTAAGGGCTATCCTCCTTATCATTGCAGCCGTATCTGCAGGGGACCTTGTGGGTATTATGGGTATTCCAAAGTCCACCGCAACTGATGCAAGGGCCCCCCTCACAGCATCGGGGTTCATGAAGCCCGAGTAGAGGTCCTCACCCTCTATTATCATCACGGGTCGCTTGAAGTTTTCCACCATCTCCCTGGCCTGCCTGTAAAGCCTCTTATCCATAATTGACCCCAGGAAATCCTGGGTGGTTTTTCTTTCAATCACAGTGTCATCGCTGACCTGATAATCACCCACCGAAAGTTTTCTGAGTTCAAAGTCCACACCGATCCTCCTTAGCTCCCGGAGAACCCTTGAGTTAACCTCACGTGAATCCACGTAGATGAATGGCCTTTCACCATCAGTTTCAGGAAACTCAAGGGGTGTCAGTTCAATTTTCATGGAACCCCCCCTGAGGCTTTCCTTCATGGTTTTTTCCTTCCTGATACTTGAGTAATAGTAGGCCTCGTCCCGGGTTTTCTCAGTCATGAGGACCACCATTCTCCCTGATCTTCTTCTCCCTGTCCTTCCCCTCCTCTGTATCATCCTTATCTCTGATGGGACAGGCTCGTACATGACCACCAGATCAACTGAGGGTATATCTATCCCCTCCTCTGCCACGCTGGTTGATAGGAGGACATCGTGGTTCCCCATCCTGAATGACCTGATTATGTCCCGTTGCTGTTTCTGAGTAAGGTCCTTTTCACCGCTTCTGCTGTTCTGACCATAAAATTTAACGGCGTTTATACCCTCACGCACACAGCGCTGGTATATCTCTTCAAGGGTGTCACGGAACTGGGTAAAAACTATTATTCTTGAGTCTCCCACTTCAAGTTCCTTTCTGAGTATTTCAATGAGCCTGTCAAGTTTTGGGTGTTCAATCCCTGAAACAGAGGCCTTTCTGGTGAGGTACATGGCCCTTGTGAAGTCCGGGTCCATAAGGAGGCTCCTGGCAGCCCTTGTGTTCTTCTTTTTAAATCTGGTGAGGTATCTAAGGAGTGGATGGATCCCCTGGGTTTCAAGGAGTTCAAGGGCGTGTTCAACATTTATTGAGGCCGCTATTAGTGATATGGCCCTGTAGCAGGATTTTGGGGGGTTTGATGAGCGGGCAATCCTGTTCTGAACACGGCCCCTGGCCTTCAGGAGGTCCCTTTTACCCACACCCACACTCTCTATAACCCCCAGGTTCTTGAGCATCTTAAGCCTTGTCTTTAAAACCTTCTTCAGGAGTTCCCTTATCTCCTCAAGTTCAGGTTTCATCTTAACCCTGACCCATTCTATTTTTATGGGTTTCAGGTAGGGCCTGACGTCCGGGTCTTTTTCTGTCTTCACAACCACCTCGTTGAGGAAGAGGTTACTGCAGACGCTTTTTATTTTGTCCTCATCTGCACCTGGAGAGGCTGTCAATCCCAGTATAAGGGGGTTTTTTGCGGTCTGCATGTAACTGGATGCAAGGAAGACGTAGGAGTAGGATCCAACGGCACGGTGGCACTCATCAAAGACCAGGAGCGAAACGTCACTGAGGTCGTATCTTCCGGCGAGGACGTCTGATTCTATTGTCTGGGGTGTTGCGGATATGACCCTGGATTCATTCCAGCGCCTCACCCTTTCCTCGGGGTTTATGCTTCCTGTGAGTGATGTGCATGGTGCGAGGAGGAACTCCCTGAAGCTCTCCTCATGCTGTATGGCCAGTGGTTTGCTGGGTGATAGAATTAGTACCCTGGATCCCCTGTATTTCTGCAGTCTCTCTGCAGCCACCAGCACGGCAACAATGGTTTTCCCAAGGGCCGTGGGGGCCACTATCATTGAGTTGCCTTTCCTTAGGATGTCTGCTGCCAGTAACTGCTGGTAGGTCCTTGCCTCAACTGTCCCTGGCTTTATCAGTGGGTGCTCTATGTACCTTGCCATGGTCTTCTATCTGGTGATCAATTTATTTAATGATTTAATCATGGCCTCGGATGCTCATGCGCATGCCAGAGAAAGATGGTAAAAATAGAGTTAACTTCAGGACTCAGATGGGAAAATAAAAATAGAAATTAAGGGGACTGAAAGGTTATGCAAGGACTGATGCAGCTGCAAGCACAGCCGCTGTGGTTACGGTGGTCAGATGGCATGCGTATAGGGGAGCGGTCTGGAAGTTATCCCTGAGGACTGGTAAAAACTGGGTGTAGGCTGATATACCAGCCAGAATCTGGAGGGCCACAGCCAGGTACATCAGATTCCCACCACCCATCACAAGGTTCAGTCCTGTTGCAATGATTGCAAGGATGAGAGCCCCGAAGTGGGGCGCCATTCTCATCCCCATTATACGGAATGTTATGAAACCTGATGGGATCCCTGCAAGTAGCAGTGCGAATACAATAACCTGATACATCATATCACCTCTAGAAGTTCACGACGGCATACCTGGGGTCGCTCAGGAGTGTTATGAATGTCGCGGCCCCGGCGATTTTACACCCTTCTGTTATGTTTTCCTCACTGAGCCCCCTGAACTGGGCGCTCATTTCGCAGACATAGACTTTAGCACCCATTCCAATCACTTCCTCCATGAGCTCATTGAGGGCCGGGAAGGCAGGGTGTTTAACCTTCGCTGCCGCACCCCTCCTGGCGAGGCTCACACCATCCATCAGAAGGAACACAGTGACGTCCTTGCCCATACTGAGGGCCGCCTTTGAGAATATGAATGTGGCGTAGGCCCTCTCGGCGTTACCGGTTCCATTGCTCTGAACAACAAGCACCCTGTCTCTACCCGCGAATTCCTTTTTTTCAGTTTTTTCTATTTTTTCAAGTACAAGGTGGTTTTCTGATTTTTCCATGACCCTGGCATTCATTTCAGGGGCTGAAACCGCGAGGTCATCGATAACGTCCTGATTTGCGGATTTTATCCTTACCCTCATCCCTGGCTTCATTGATGATAGTTTTTCACCCACGATTATAAGCGGTCCTGGACAGGTTTCACCGGTGACGTCCACCTCTTCAATCTCTCCACGTGAAATATCAACCACCACTCCATCAGCTCCTTTTTTAACAGAATAATTCATGCCGTGCCTGGCCGCAACCTTTTCAATCTCTTCATAGTTCTCCCTGAGTATTAACTGGAGGTTTTCCTGGCCATTCTTCAGGATGTTGTCTGTGATTATGGCTGCAGCGTGCCTGTTTATTCCTCTGAGGTTGATCCTCATGTTTACCCCCATTTCTCCCTGAATTTTCTGAGGGCATCCACTATTCCCTCAAGTTCCTCTGCAGGGACTCCAACTGCGAGTTCCTCTGGCTTTATTCCAGCATAATTTCTTGACCCGTTGCATCCCATTGTAATGTTTGGAAGGCCCCTCTGGATGACTGCAGCCACTGCATCTGCGCAGAGTGACTGTATGCCTGAGTAGTCCCCTGTGATTCTGCCACCCCTCTCATGGAGGTATGCCTGGCTCAGTCTCAGTGCCTGGGCAGGTTTGAGTATCAGGACAACCACGTCGGGTTCAAAGTCCGCATCTTCTAGTGGAGCGTACTCTGACGCATAATATTCCTCAGCGAGCATGGGCACCGCCTTCACGGTTTCATGGGCCGCTTCAGGGGTGCTGTAGTTCCCGAGTTTGTGGTACATGCTCCCATCTGCAACGGGGGCTGGAAGGCTGCAGAGTCCCATTGCAGCGGCACCACCCTTACAGAGGTGTTCCTCTGCTGTAGCATGGCCCTTCACCCCATTTAATCTGGCCTCCTGTATGAATTCACAGTGCCTCCTTTTTTCAAGCCTGGGTCCCGCTGTTTTTTCATCTGCCCTAACAAGTTTGACAGCCACAGGGCTGCCCTCCATCTGCAGGAGTTCCCTGAGTTCACCCGCGATCCTACGGTAATCCATACAACCACCTCAACATTATAGTATAACTATACAATAAAGTATAAAAAACTTATATTTAAATTTTTCTATAAAATTATAATTCATGGTTATACCATAGGTAAATGGGGTGAGTTCTTGGAGAACCTTTCTGAAACAGAGAAGCTGATAATGTCATACCTTGAATCAAACCCTCCAGAGGAGTGCATGCTTGATAAGATAACCAGGGGAATAAACCGTAGCAGGGCCACCGTACTCAAATACCTCCACATCCTGGAGGCCAGGGGCCTTGTGACCTACAGGATGGTGGGGAGAAGTAAACTCTGGATGCCATCAAAGGATGCAGATGTGAAGTCAGTGGAGTACCGGGATGACACCTCAAGGGACTTGGAGATCATAAAGAATGCCTCAGAGATTCACCAGACACTTCTGAGGCTCCTGGAACTTGAAAGAAAAATAGATGACCCTGATAAGCTTGTTTTCACTGTAAACACACTCCTTGACATAGTTGTCTCCAATGAATCATTCAGGAGAACGTTTCCTGGTGCCAGAAACCTTGAGGATATCATGGACAGGGAAAGCATAATACTCCTTGAAAGCAGAATGCACGCCCCTGGTAAAATACAGGCGGATCTCAAGGGAAGGGATGGTATAAGAAGAAGTTACAGCCTTTCCATCAGCCCTGTAAATAACTTCTGGGTGATCATTGCAAAGGACATGGCAAGCTCATCATTTTCAAAGAATGAACTCGAAGTCCTCCTCACAATAACAAGGCTCAGAACATCCTCGGATAGCCTCGAGGAATTTCTTGAATCTGCAAGGGAAGAACTGGCAGAAGTTCTGGATGTCAAACAGATCTCAGTGGTTTTGAAAGATGCATCCGGTTTAAACAGGGTCTATGACCAACCATCATCAACTAAACTTGAAGAATTCGATTATTTCATATACAGAAGCATCGAAACACTTGAAACCGTCTCATGGAGCTCTGATAAGGGCCTCATGTTATCGGTTCCCCTCATAACAGAGGAAATGGCAAGGGGGGCCATGATAATTGAGGTACCCGATGACTCCATATCCTCCAGGGCACTTGAAATCGTGGAAATGTTTGCCGATGAGGTATCAGAGTACATTGAACTTGAAAGGCTCAGAAGGGAGAATGAGGAATTTATAAGGACACTCCTGGCAATGAACAGGGTATCTGAGATTATAAACAGCGATCAGGAAGAGAACATGATACTTGAAAAATCAATTGAAGCGGTTATAGATACCCTTGAATTCGAAATGGGATGCATCTACCTCATGGAGGAGGAGAAGGAACTCAAACTCAGGGTCCAGAGGAACCTGCCCGAAACCCTCAGCCGGATGTGCATGGCAGGGGTGTTCACAGACCTCTTCAGCAGATCAATTGAGGATGAGAGGGTAATATATATAACTGCCGAATCCCCCGAATACCGCATGATCCACGATTCAATACGCAAGAATAATATAAGGACAATCCTGATGATTCCAATCCGGTTTTCAGGGAAAATAATCGGTATACTGAACCTTGCAAGTTACAGTGTGAAACCCTATAACAGAATAAGCCTTGAAAACATTTCATCCATCGGGCTTCAGCTTGGAAGTGCCATCAGAAAAATAGAGAGTTAAAGTGCCGGGTCGTTGATTATTCCATGCAGTTTACAATTTAAGGAGATTCATCCAGTCATCATAGACCGCATCAAGGCCACACATACCCGGGACATAGTTGGCTGCCTTTGCAGAGTCAACACCAAGGACCTCATAGCCCAGTTCCTCCACAGGAGCCACCACCATGCAGGTGTCGGATACAACCATACCACCTGCAGCCTCTATCACATCTGTGTAGCCCATACGGTCCGCGGCACTTTTTATGGCTGCAGATGTGCATACCCAGAGATCACAGCCAGCGCCCTTCTTACCCACAAAGGATGCTATCCTTCTTATCTCATCAAGGGAGCAGTGTGGACATCCAAGGCAGATTAAATCAGGGTTATCAGATGTCGTGGAAAGTTCCTCCCTGGCCTCTGATATGTCATCAGCATCCACCCTGATCCTATCATCCACCTCCTCCATGGACGCATCCCTGTACTCGGGTGTTATACCATCAACATGGTAGAGTGCAACCGCACCTGATGAGGCCATGGCGGCTCCAAGGGCCTTCAGATCCTCGGGCGCTGGTAAACCCCTTAGTTTGAAGTACGGGACACCCTCCCCTGCAATACGGCCTGCAATGTAACCGAGGGCACCGTAGTCTGCACCTGAGAGGTCACATTCCACATCAACCAGGAGGGTGGCTTTCCTGTTTTCATCAAGGTGGTAACCGTATTCAGGCGTCCTTCCACATATTGCAGCTGCAAGGGCCCCCGGGCCGCCCTCCCGATTGGTCCTGGCACCGAGAACCGAATTTGCATAGGACACCGCAGATGACTCTGACCATGCAATATGGGACCCTCTGAGGGGCACGTTCCCTATGAGGTAGGGGGTGCAGGTGCAGGTGTTCATAACATCCATTGATGAGTAGGCTTCCACTATTCTGAGCTGTCTACTGGCGAATTCCTCTGAAAAACCCATCTCCCTCCATCTCTTTAGGTCCATGCCTGCAGGGTTAAGTGTACTCTGAACCCTGACCCTGGCACCACCCTCACTGAGGTCCTCCAGGTATTCAAGGCCGGCGTCCCCTATGGTCTTGTAGGAAACACCTGAGATCTGGGCGGATGATATGTCAACCATCCTCTCAGCACCATAGATGTCACCCAGCGCCACCAGTATCTCCATACTCTTCTGGATGGTTTCACCGAATTCGCCGTCATACATCTTCTCTTCAATTCCATCAAGGTACATAATCAACACCCATGGCAGCACTCAAGATTTAATCTGTGAACCGGTTATTTCATCCACCAGCCGGAGGAAACTTTCCATATCCCTGTAGGGTATCATGGCACCTGCTGCTATATCATGCCCGCCGCCTGTACCCCCAAAACTGGATGCAGCATCCCTGAGGGCAGCCCCCAGATTAACACCCCTCTCAACAGCCGGCCTGGTCGTCCTTGCAGATACCTTCACATGCTGGTCCATCCTTGAAAGACCAAGGAGTGGAATATCAGGATTCAGCAGCTTCAGGGAGAGTGATATGCTTGCTATGGTCCCCATTATCCCCTTGAGGACCCTGTCCTCACTGTAAATGTACTGTATATTTTCCATTACAGTTGAACCCTCCCTCCTGATCCATGCAAGGCCCCTTATGAGCTCTTCACGGTAGTTTTTCTGGAGTTCAAGGCCCACTTCAAGGGCCCCTTCACCCTCACCAAGGCATAGACCTATTCCAATGCCGTATTTACGGTTCTTTCCACAGGCATCAAGAATCCCTGCAAAATCCGATAGGTCGCCCATGGCTGGCTGAAACTCCCTTGAAGTGAAAACCTCGCCAAATATCTCTGGATTTATCCTTGAAAGTTCATCCCTGAGGATGTCCCTTTCCTCGGGTGAGAGGTCAGCGTATTTTATCCCATAGGAGACTCCTATACGCTCAAGAAAACCCCTTGAAGCATCAATGTCCCCTGTTAATCCGGGGAGAGGGGGATTGAATGTGTATGCAATGGAACGGTAGAGGGGCTCGGTGTATCTGGATGCCAGTTTAAGGTCGCTGTGAACCTGCAGGACCCCTGCTTCAATCGCCTCATCCATTATGAAACGGTTTGCACCGGTGAAGCCGCCACTGTACTGCATATCCCCCAGGGCCCCAACCAGGGCCAGCTGCCCCGTATTTCTGCTGATGTTCCTGGTTGCCAGGTAGGCTGCCCCGGAGGCGCTGAGGTCCCTGCTTCCATCAAGGCCATGCAGGTGGGGATTCACGTGCACAACGTTGGAGTCGGCCTCAAATTCAGAGGGCTGGTGATGGTCGGCCACTATGATGTCGGCCTTGAGCCTTGATATCTCCTCAAGGTGTGCGCTCCCCATGTCACAGAAAAAGAAGAGGGAGTACTTCTCCCTTCCAAGTTTTTTTATGAACTCCTTCCTGAGTCTTGAAAGGATGGAGATGTGGAACTGACCATTTCTTGATGAAATGGCCCGTGCAACAACTCCTGCAGCCGACAGGCCGTCGGCATCGTTATGGGATATGACCCTTATTATGCTCCCCTTCTCCAGGTGCTCCTCAAGGAGCTTTGAGGCCTCCGAACCCCTCTTTAAGATTGAGTCAGGGAGTTTACTTAACGAGTAGGGCTGCTTTCTGTGGGTCATATCTCCATCCTTCAGGCAGGACACCTTCTCTCACATAGTACTTCACAAGGCGCCTTATCTTTGATTCAACAATCTGCAGACCCCTCCTTGTGTGGAGGTCCTTGGGGTGCTCCTTGAGGTGGTCCCTTATGTTGACAGCCTTTCTTATGAGGTTCATGAGATCCTCAGGGTATTCAGGCTTCACACCATGATTTTCCAGTATCTGGGTTATTTTGAGTCCGGTCACGGCCTTAACGCTTGGTATGCCGTGCTGGTCCCTCAATATGATTCCTATCCTGCTTGTGGAGTTACCCTCCCTGTATAGCTTTACTATGAGATCCTCGATTTCTTCGTTTGAGTATTCAACCCATTCAGGTTTTAGAGCCATTAAATCACCTCATAATTTTCAGTATACCACTTTGCAAATTTCCTAAGGGCCCTGCTCCTGTGCGAAAACCTGTTCTTTTCAAGGGTACTGAGTTCTCCAAAGCTCCTATCCATACCTTCAGGATAAAACAGGGGGTCAAATGCGAACCCCCTGCTTCCACGCTCCTCAGTACCTATACGTCCTTTCACCACGCCCAGAAAAACCTCGGGTTCGGAGCTGGGGGTGCAGAACCCAACAGCCGACCTGAACTCAGCGTAGCGGTCTTCAACATTTTCCATGAGCTTTAAGATACCTCTGTTTCCAATGGTATCCTGTACATAGGCAGAATAGGGTCCTGGAAACCATTTGAGGGCCCTTATAAATAGTCCCGCGTCCTCTACAATAACAGGACCGCCCATGATCCTGGCCGCATGCTCTGCACCGTACCGGGCCACCTCCTCAAGGGTTCCCTGAAGTTCAGGGTAGCCCAGATCAGCGTGCTCAAGTTCTATTCCGGTATCATGGAAGATCTTTTCTGCCTCAGATAATTTGTGTTTATTGCCTGTTATAAATGTTACCTTCACTGTGAACCACCTTCAGGTTTTCTCTCATTTTCTAAGATTCACCCATCCCTGTCCCTGGTTGTGTATCTACCCCTTGCCTCTATTTCGTCTATCTTTGATGATATATCAGCGTCTGTGAACCTCCCGTAACCCTCAAGCACACTCCTGAAACAGCCAGAGGCAACCTGGTAGTTTGTGCTCTTCAGGGATTTTTTCAGCACAAGGAGATCCACCCCCATGTCCTCGATTTCATCTGAGAACATGCCCAGACCGAAGTCTATGAGGACCACCTCATCCCCCCTGAGGATTATGTTGGACCCTGTGAGGTCTCCATGTATTATACCCGCACGGTGCAGTTTTCCAGCAGCCTCACCGATTCTTGAACAGAGTTCCTTATTTTCAACAGCGTCCCTGAACCTTGTACCCTCAATCTCCTCCATGATGATGGTTCCCTTTTCTGTATCCACGTCAAAGAGTATGGGTGTCCGTACCCCGGCGCTCTTTGCCTGGTTGATGAGGCGGGCCTCCCTCCTTGTCCTGGATGATCTGAGTTTACGGTCGATTTCAGGGATCCTGTAACCCTTCGATATTCTTTCCTTAACAATACACGGTCTTCCCATCCACTCACCGCTGTAAATATTGGCTTCGGCCCCCCTGGCCCTGAGGTTGCCGGGAAGATGAACGGGGTGTTCTGACTCGCGCATCCAGGGTACATCCACCTCATCTGTCCTGTAGCGCTGCACAACAGATGTTTCATCTATCATCTGGGGTCCCTGATGTTTGTGGACAAGGTGCCCGAGCCAGGCTATCATGGCCCCATTGTCGCCACAGTATTCAGGTGGCGGCATATGGAAGTCCACACCGTGCTCCCTGCACATGGTCTCCATCATTTCACGGAGCCTTCTGTTAACGGCAACCCCTCCGCAGAGGAGGACCTCCCCCTTTTCTGTGTAGGCAAGAGCACGTTCACTGACCTCAACTAGCATGGAGAAGGCTGTCTCCTGCAGACTGTACGCCAGGTTCTCAAGTTTTTCACCAGCCTCCAGTTTCCTGATTGCCGCCGTTAAAAGCCCTGAGAATGAGATGTCCATCCCCTTGACACTGTAGGGAAGCTCCACGTAATCTGATGCCTCAGATGCAAGTCCCTCAATAACGGGACCGCCGGGGTGGCCAAGGCCGGCCTCCCTTGCAAACTGGTCCAGCATGTTTCCCACCGCGATATCAAGGGTTTCACCGAACACCCTGTACCTTCCCTGGTTGAAGGCTATGACCTGGGTATTCCCACCACTCACATAGAGCGAAAGAGGGTCTGCTGCACCTGTTGTGAGCCTCCCTATCTCTATATGACCTATACAATGATTCACACCCACTATTGGTATTTTAAGTGAAATTGCAAGGGTTCTTGCCGCTGTTGCCACTGTTCTGAGGGCTGGCCCCAGACCAGGGCCCCTGGAGAAGGATATGAGTCCTATTTCATCCAGATCCACCCTGGCATCCTCCAGCGCTTCCCCTACAAGAACCGGTATCCACCGGGCGTGGTGTTCAGCTGCCTCCCTGGGATGTATGCCTCCCCTCTCAGGTATTAGTGGCCTGCCCCTTATCGAGAGCACCCTCCCACTGTCATCAACGATACCAACACCTGTCTTCTCTGCGGTTCCCTCTATACCGAGACACAACATTTTATTGATCACCACCGGTTGAGGTGCTTAAGGTCCACCAGAACTGTAACTACTTTATTTATTCACGGTTATAACTATTGTATCGGTGAAAAGGTGAATGGAAATGTTTGATGGACTTAGGATTTATGGATCAGGTGATCACCTGGAGGGGGTTCTCGACAGGAAGTCCCTCTTCATATGTGCAGTTGCAACAACCGAAACATCAAGGATTCCAGGTATAACAGGGGCCGGGGCCGGACCAGACCTTACTGAGTACACACCTGCAGCGGATGTCGAGCTCATTGTACATGACGCTCCGAGGTGTCTTCCTGAGATACCCCAGACAATTGTGGAGGGTGAATCTGCACCAACACCTGCGGTTATAACAAAGGCCTCCCTTGAACTGGCTGAGGTACCCTTCATGGTTGCGGATGCAGGGGCCTCGGTGAAACCTGATGTGCCCTATATAAACATCAACTCAGGGCATGGAGGGGATATAAGAACAGGGAGGGCTGTGGATAACCCTGAGAGAATATATGAGAGGGGTTTCATGGCTGGCAGGACACTCTCAGAACTCACAGAGCACCTCGTGGTTGGTGAAAGCACACCAGCCGGTACAACAACCGCCCTGGGGGTCCTGACGGCCCTTGGCTATGATGCTGATTTCAGGGTCAGTGCAAGTCTCCCTGAAAATCCCCACAATCTCAAGAGGGATGTTGTAATGGAGGGACTCAGGAATGCAGGTCTTAAGAAGGGTGATTGCAGTGAAGAACCATTCAGGGCTGTTGCCGCAGTCGGTGACCCAATGATACCGGCAGTTGCAGGTATGTGTATGGGAAGCAGTGTCCCTGTAACACTTGCAGGGGGGACCCAGATGACCGCGGTGTGCGCCCTCATGAAGGCAATTGATCCTGAATTTGACTTTTCAGGCACAGCAATTGCAACAACCATATTCGTTGCAGAGGATGAAACATCGGATATAAAAAGGATCGTCGAACAGATAGGTGAAATCGATATCTACGCAGTTGACCCTGGCTTTGAGAGGGCATCCCACAGGGGTCTTCACGAGTACCTCAATGGTTCGGTCAAGGAGGGTGTGGGTGCCGGGGGCGCAATGATGCTGGCACTTCTTCACGGGATACCCGTTGAGAGCATAAGGAGGAGGGTTGAGGAACTCTGCAACACAATACTCTGATTAAGGGGTGATATTCTGCTGGCCATGAGCAGGGAGGGTCTTGAGGGCATCATACCAGGCCCAGCCATCCTCATGGTAGCCATGCTCCTTTATATTTCCGGTTTTTTTCTGGACGCTTCTGGCATGCCACCACCATATGGGTTCCTCAACGGGAATATGGTGGTCCATTTTTCATCCTTCCCCGGCTTCAGGGAACAGTTCATTGATTATCTGGGCGCAACGGCTTTCTGGATATTCATATCAAACATCACCCAGGTACTGGTTTTCATATTCACACTGGCAACCACCATTCAGGTTTTGAAGGTAATTGTTCTATCCGGGGCACTCCTCCATAATCTCGTATACATGTGGGGTTTCAGGGGGTTTCTGATCTATGGAGGTACGGTGCACCTCCACCTTGAGGTTATGGGATGTCTATTCTCACTGCAGGCCGCCAGGGTTTTTATTGGTTCGATACTGGAGTCCATATCAAGAGGATCCGCAGAACCACTGATAGGCGCCATAAAAGAAAGGCTCCTGTTTCTGATAGCCCTGATAACCATAATATTCGCAATGGCGGCCATTATTGAGGTTTTCTGGAGCACCTGGTGGGTCTATATATTCACAGAGAGACAGGTTTCATGGACCTATTTCCACAGCCATGTTGCCTCTGTGGAGCTGTGACTTTAGGTAGATCTGAAACCCTGGATCAGGAGTAAGCCGTGACTTTAATGTACATGCGGAGCGTGTTCTGTATTCCGGGGAGTGCCTTATAAGGCTTGGCGCAGCCGTGACTTTAATGTACATGTGGAACTGAATTGGGGTGTCTGTAATTTTACGAAAAAATGAAGATGTGAGCTAATCAGAGGAGTGACACCCCGAGGATCAGGAGACCCAGTGCAAAGCAGTAGTAGGCGAAAACGTAGAGATCCCTTTCCCTTATGAGCTTCAGCAGGAACTTTATTGCAATGTAACCTGATACCGCAGATGCAATGAAACCCGCAATCATACTGGCACCCAGGAGGTCCATACCTGCACTGATATCCTTGACCTGGATGAGGGCAGCCCCAAGTATGGCGGGTATGGATAGAATGAAGCTGTACCTTGCTGCAAGCTCCCTTTCAAATCCAAGGAAGAGGCCTGCAGATATGGTTGCACCGGAACGGGATATGCCGGGGGCTATTGCCAGTGCCTGGGCACCCCCTATTATGAGTGAATCCCTTACACCCAGTTTTTCAACAGGAAGTTTTTCCTTTATCCTGGCGCTGATCCTCTCCGAACCCCACAGGAGAAGACCAGTTACTATGAGGAAAAATCCAACGGCTGTTATGCTATTGAATAGGGATTCGAAGAAGTCCTTGAATAATACACCTGCAAGCCCGGCGGGGATGGTACCTATGATAACCATCCAGGCCAGCCTCTTAAATGGGTCCTCCTCTATACCCTCCCTGAAGTTGCCTCCGGGAATATCTGTAAGACTTGAGATGAATGACCTTATCATGTGGACTATGTCACTCCAGAAGTAGGTGACAACAGCCACCAGGGTTCCCACATGGAGTACCGTGTCAAATGCAAGGCTGGATTTAACACCCATTATTTCAGGTACAAGCACAAGGTGGCCTGAGCTGCTTATTGGGAGGAACTCTGTGAGGCCCTGAACAATTCCGATTATTATCGCCTGAAGAACATCCATGGAAATCACTTATAACTTTTAACTTATAACTTCAAAGTTTTCACTTATAATGCTGAAAGATTATAGGTAGGTTAACCATCCGAAGCTGTCTTCTGATTCGGCCCTGATTATCCTGAAGAACTCATTCTGCAGCATCTCTGTCACAGGCCCCCTCCGACCTGAACCTATCTCTATACCATCAACGGACCTTACAGGGGTTATCTCTGCGGCTGTACCTGTGAAGAAGATTTCATCTGCAAGGTAAAGCATCTCCCTTGTAATAGGTTCTTCATGGACAGGGACGCCCTCGGCCCTGGCTATCTTCATCACAGAGTCCCTTGTTATACCCTTAAGGAGGGATGAGGAGACAGGTGGGGTCTGCAGTTCACCATCAGTTACGATGAATATGTTCTCCCCGCTGCCCTCACTGACATAGCCATGGTAGTCCAGCATTATTGCCTCGTCATAACCATGTCTAACAGCCTCCATCTTGGCCAGCTGGGAGTTAAGGTAGTTTCCACCGGCCTTTGCAAGGTTTGGCATGGTGTTTGGGGCCATCCTTCGCCAGGTTGAAACACCCACGTCAACACCCACCTCCAGGGCCTCTGCCCCCAGGTAGGCCCCCCATTCCCAGGCAGCTATGGCAACCTCGACAGGGCAGTTAACCGGGTGAACGCCCATCTCTCCGTACCCCCTGTAGACAACTGGCCTTATGTAGCACTCATCGAGCTGGTTCTCCCTGACGGTCTCAATTATTGCATCGCATATCTGCTCCTGGGTGTAGGGGATCTCCATCCTGTATATCTTGGCAGAATCAAAGAGCCTCCTTACATGCTCCCGCAAACGGAAAATGGCGGATCCATTTTTGTTCCTGTAGCACCTTATTCCCTCAAATACTGCGGATCCATAGTGCACAACATGTGAAAGGACATGTACCGTGGCTTCTTTCCAATCAACCATTTCACCGTTAAACCATATCTTTCCACTGGCTTCGCATGACATGAGAATAACCTCAGAATGATATTCACTACCTTAGTTATACTCCAAGGTTTATATATTACCCCCTAACCGGAAAACTTTATATAGGGTAAGAATTTAAAGTCACACTGAGGGCCGGTGGTCTAGGGGTATGATACCTCGCTTACAACGAGGTGGTCACGAGTTCGAATCTCGTCCGGCCCATCTGATTATTGACGGATCCCCATGGGGGCCGGTGGTCTAGGGGTATGATACCTCGCTCACACCGAGGTGGTCACGAGTTCGAATCTCGTCCGGCCCACTGGATTTATTTCATGAACACAGCAATTCCACGAGTCTCTCTGCTTTTTCAGAACATTTATCATTAATGAAATGTGCCCCTTGAAAGCCTTTCAGAACATTTATCATTAATGAAAAAGATAGTTCTATAAGAGTGTCGAATTTCTTTTATTTGTCGATGCTGACAGGAAGGGGGGGTGAGAATGCACAGATTTTTTGTCCTTGCGTTGCTATTCATGGCACTGGGGACTGTGAGTGCCCAGGAAACAGAAGACAATGTACAGATCATGGATCTTGCAGTGGATGCAGAATACCTTGATCTTGATGAAAACATTATAGACAGCACCTCTGTTGGAGATGAGGTTTTTGAGGGAGTGGCAGTCACAAACAAGTTACCATCCGCCGCAACTGGAGTTAAGGTCACCATCACAAGGAGCAGCAGTTATCCCTTTGAATACCTTGAACATGAGGTATCCTGGGACAATGGGGCCACATGGATCTACAATGACCCATCATACAATCCATCAACCAGCGTGTGGCTCATTGGGACCCTACCAGCCGGCGCAGTCTATAAACTCGTTGTACACCAGAGGGCCGTGGCAGCTGGAACAGCACAGTTCACTGCAACCGTCTCAGGTGATCTGCCTGATATAAATGCCAGCAATGACCAGGATACTGCAACCATTAACGTCAATGAATCGTCTGGAGAACCAGAGTCTCAGGTAACAGGCGCAGAAATGGTTCCCATGCAGGAGACTGGTGCATCCGCAGGATTACTCGTGGCAGGGATGTTTATCCTTGGTGCGGGGCTGGTTATCTCAAGAAGATAACCATTTATTTTTTTATATCCTCCGGTGCTTTGGGTCAGTAAGTTAATTTTATAATTAATTTATAATTCAATGTGGGGAGAAGGCCACATATCGTCAGGTGCTTAGATCAGTATCAGTATGACAAGGAGTAGAAGTGAACTGAAGAACACTATTGTCCCCTTTATCATTATAACAGCACCGTCCTCCTCAACAAGATAGGGTATACCATAGGAGAGGGCGGCGGCAATCATTATCTTCACGATACCCGTGATGCTTGTCCCCAGGCCCGCAGCTATCTGCAGTATGGTTGCAATCAGGAAGGACACCGCCACAACGGTTATTATGAGTATGATGGTGTTCTGCAGGAGACCCCTTATAATGGGGGTAAGGGGCTGGCGCCTTTCCCTCCTTGATAGAAGTCCCCTCTGGGACCCTGCATGCCCTGTATGAAATATGGTTGAGGGGGGCCCGTATACTTCAACCTCCTCCTCGTAGTATTCATCCTCTTCCTCTTCTTCAGGGACCTGAATTTTCTTTGAAAACTCCTCAGCAATCTTTATGAGACCATTCCTGTCTATCAACTTCATGTTCCTCTTAACAGCATAGTTTCTGGCCTGGGATGAGAAATCGGATGTTGTAACAATCACGACCTTGGAGGCCTTCAGGGTCTTTGCAGCCATTTCCATTTCCTTTAAAACGTCCATGCCAACCTTCCAGTTTTCATCATAGTTCTTACAGGCTACGACAACCCCTATATCCCCGAGGGTGGTGGGGAGAATACCATATATGTCCACTATGTGCTGGGAGGTTCTGAAATCCTTGTAAACCTTGAAACCAGAATCCTCCATGACTTTGGCGATGAAATCCACGAGTTTCTGCTTCTTCAATTCCTCCACCCTCCGGGGTTAGACTTAATAGAGCTATGTTATAAGATATACTTAAAATTTGATATAAATGCTAGTAAAAGGATAGAGATGGTTGCCGATGAAGATTCTCATAACAAATGATGACGGAGTGAACTCATCCGGGATTTTAGCGGCGAAGAAGGCTGTTGAAAACCTTGGAGAGACCATTATAGTGGCTCCAGCCACCCAGCAGAGCGGCATAGGTCATGCCCTCACCCTCTTTGAGCCCATAAGGGTTAGCGAGGTCACCCTCAGGGACGGTTCAGAGGCCTACGCGGTTTCAGGGACACCAACAGACGCTGTGATAATAGGGATATTCGAGCTGATGGATGAGAAACCTGACCTTGTAATATCCGGCATAAACATGGGGGAAAACCTTGGAAAATCTGAACTCACAACATCAGGCACAATAGGTGCCGCAATGGAGGCGGCGGTTCATGGTGTACCCTCCCTTGCAGTTTCACTCCAGGTGAGGAGGGGGGACATCAAGTTTCATGATGGCCACGTGGATGTGGACTTTTCACTGGCATCTGAGCTGACGGAACGGGTCGCATCCAGGATACTCAGAAAGGGATTGCCTGATGGCGTTGATTTCCTCAACCTTAACATCCCATCACACCCCTCAGGGAATGATATACGCATAACACGACTTGGGGACAGGATGTACAATGTCCACATCAAGAAAAGGCTGGATCCAAGGGGGAGGCCCTACTACTGGATTGATGGCGACCCTGCAGGTAGAGACGCCCCTGGAACAGATGTCCATACCCTGAAGGCTGAAAACACTGCAACCCTCACACCCGTATCCCTTGACTGCACCGCGCCCCTTGACTCAATGAGGGGATGGCTTGAGTAGTGGCTGGGGATCTTCAATAACCTTTTGATCATACATTCACGCTCTGGCCTCTGAAGATCTGTTGAGTTTTGGGTGTGAATTTGTAAGAATTTCTTTTCCTTTTCTGGTCTCTGAAGATCTGGTGGAGATTTGGGTGTGAATTCGGAAAAATTTCTTTTAAGACAAGTTCCAATTTTACAATAAAAAAACTGGAGACCTTTAAAATGCAATACACTATCTTTAATGCCACCCTTCCATTAATAGGGCTTTATATTTTAACCTATACGCTTTACAGGAATGGCAAGATAAGAAGGAGTTTTCATGTGAACCTCTGGAACCTCATCATACTCACTGCCTTCCTCATATCAGGAATTGGAGGCTTCGTCCTTCTTCTCCTGCTGGAGAATGGTATAAGGCTTTACCTGAACTCACAGCTTCTCTACTGGCATGTGGAGGCAGGCCTGGCACTGGTGGTTGTGACGATTTTTCACTTCCACTGCTACAAGGGCAGCTTAAACAGGATCCTGGGGGTTGGTAGATGAACATGAGGAAAGGATTTGAGTTTCTGGCGGGAATTTTACCATTCGCAGCTGCAGTGTCCTCTTCTGGCATGGCATGCGCCGTTTCATGCTCCTATGGTCTTGTTAATGACCCCTACCCTGGACAGTGCCCCAGGTTCACGGACCTCAACGGTGACGGCATATGTGACCTTTCACAGACAGCATCCACAACCGATTACGCAGCATCTGAGGACCAGGAAGCTTCTTCATCTGACCAGAAGGCTTCTTCATCCAGTGGTAGCGATGATTACAGTCCAGCAGAAACTTCTGAAATTAACAGGACACAGACCCCTGAACATAACGTGAGTGGAGAGGTTTCAGACGGTAGCAGTGATGATTTCAGCGGCCATGAAACAGATTACCATTTAATACCTGTGAGCCTCATTATAGTGGGTGCATACATCATAACGCTTTACCTCATGCGCAGCGGCTACATCAGGGGTTCAGTGTACAGAAGGCTGTGGAACATGCTCCTGACTGCGGGATATGCCGGGACAGGAATTACAGGTATACTTCTCCTCATATTCATACGCCTTGGTATAAAAACTGCCATGAACCCATCCGTGACCTACTGGCATGCTGAACTGGCAATTCTGATGGTTATAGGGACCCTGATACATGCCCACATCTACTGGAAGCCATTAAAGGGCATGTTCAAACAGTTGATGAGGGGCGTGTCCTGATGGGTGAAGTAACTCACCAGTGCAGATCTTATGGGCTTCAGAATTCCTAACCTCAAACCTTAAAATTCCCATTTAAGAATCATGTGTGGACTCTCATGCACCCAAACATAAATCATGGGATGGATCAGTGCCAAAAAATTATCTATGGTTATCCCCATAGGTATAAGCGTGGTTCCATGAAGAGGCTCCTGTGGTGGCTTATTGCGGCGACACGTGGGGGAGTGAACCGTGCAAGGATAATCAGAATGCTGCATGAGAGGCCATACAATACCAACCAGCTGGCAGAGGCTCTTAACCTGGACTATAAGACTGTTCAGCATCACTTAGGGGTTCTTGAGAAGAATAAAATCATAGTATCGTCAGGTGAGAGGTACGGAAAGATGTACTTTCTTTCAGATGTGATGGAGGAGAATTACGACTTATTTGAGGACATACTGGATAGGATGCGGGGGGTTGATGTATGAGGGGAGTTCCTGACCGTAATTTCATGGCAGATCCTGGATTCACATTCCTGGCGGTTGTAGTGGGGGTTCTGAACGTATTCATCCTCCTCATCCTTCTTGGGGTCTACGTTTCAAGCTACAGGAAGATCCGGTCCAGTTTAACACTCGGACTTATAGGGTTTTCCCTGCTCCTGCTCCTGCAGAACATCATATTCATCATATTCATGCTGACAAGGGAGGGCTTCAGGGCACATGGACTGGGCTTCCCTGTTCTCAGTGTTAACCTGTGCCAGCTTGGCGCACTTCTGGTTCTCCTCAGGATAACCTGGGAGTAACCCTGCGTCTTCACTGAAGTATGGAGGGATATGTGAAGTATATATAGGCGAATCATTATAGGATTACTAAATCTTTAAGGGGATTCTGATGAAAGGCGATGATAAGGAGTTCAGGGTTAACAAGCAGTTCCTGAAATTTAAAAACAGGAATGTTCTTCTAACACTCAAAAACAATGAAGAGGCAAGGGGAAAACTCATATCAATAGATAATTACCTTAACACGGTTCTTCAGACTGAAGAGGGCATCAGGTTCATTAAGGGAACCAAGATAGCGTTCATTGCAATGGAATAATTAGATATCAACATCTATTCCAAGAATCTCTCTTTTACCAGCGTGTATATCACGCGCTATCTGCGCACTTCCCATGGAACTGGAGGTTGCATCCAGCCTCTTCACAGGGGCCAGTTCCTTCACCATATCAGCAAGTTTTCCGTGGAAGTCGTAGGGTTCCCTCATGGCACCCATTGATCCAGTGAGAACGATTCCATCAACACGCTCTGAGATGCCTGCAAGTCCCCATATCTCCATGGCTATCGTCATTATCATTGTATCAAGTGCAAGAGCAGCTTCCTTCCTTCCATCAAGGTACATATCGAGGAGTTCATCCCTTGCACGGGAAACTCTTGTATCTATGCCGGCTATCTTAACAGCCCCTGCATGTGAAAAACACTCGTTGGCGGTTTTTTCACCATCATCTATTTTTCTGAGCATTTCAAGGTCAAGGGGTCCATGTATAACCCCCATGGCACCTATACAGGCATCCATTGCACCGATTATCCTGCCATCCTGTATGAGCATGGTTACCGTGTTGGAGCTTATATCGGAGACTATCATGTTCTCCCAGCCGGTCTCCAGGTATGCGTTGTAGCATATGCTCACCTTCTCTGGACTTGCATGGTGGGAGTAGGCTGCCCGGAACCTCTCATCAAGGCAGGGGGTGTTGCGGTGAAGGCCCGGTATCAGTACAGTGGGTATTCCTGAGGACTCTATTTCGCTGTAAACGGCTGTCCCACCACCTGTGACCTTCCCGGCCCCTCCAATGGAGATGATACCCCTGTTCTTTACACGATCAATGGGCTTTATCCTGTTTATACCATCACCCATTGCATAGGTTATTGCCATGAGTTCTATCTCTTCGGGGGACACCCTTCCTTCAAGCTCCTCAAGGGCGGAAACCCTCCCCGCCGAGAGTTCCTCCCTCCCTATCTTAAAGTGTTCGGTTTCATCTCCAAGGATCGTGAAGGACACGCCTGTTGTCCCATGGTCCATACCCACAAATACCAAGCCAATCACCTTTTAAAAGAAATATAGGATTTATCGGCGGAGTCTATTTTTCAAGGCCGCAGAGTTTCCTGAGCTTTGATCCAACCTTCTCTATTTCCAGTTCTCCCTCAAGGGCCCTCATCCTTTTAAGCATCGGGGCACCGGCCCTGTTTTCAAGGGTCCACTCCTTGGCGAATTTACCGTTCTGGATCTCCTCCAGTATTTTCTGCATTTCCTCCTCTGTTTCCTCTGTTATAACCCTCTTTCTCCTTGTAAGACCCCCGAACTCTGCTGTGTTACTCACATTGTGCCACATACCCTGGAATCCCCTCTCATAGATGAGGTCCACTATCAGTTTGAGTTCATGGCATGTCTCAAAGTAGGCGATCTCTGGCTGATACCCGGCCCTCACAAGGGTTCTGAATGCGGTGTTTATGAGTTCTGTTACACCACCACAGAGGACGGCCTGTTCACCGAAGAGGTCTGTCTCTGTTTCCTCCTTGAAGGTGGTCTCAAGGACACCTGCACGTGCAAGTCCACATGCCTTTGCCATGGCAAGGGCCTGTTCAAGGGCGTCCCCTGTTGCATCCACCTCAACAGCCACAAGACCTGGTATTCCGAAGCCCTCAAGGTAGGTTCTCCTCACCATTGCACCGGGACCCTTAGGGGCCACCATGGTGACGTTCACCCCATCAGGGGCCCTTATGTAGCCATAGTGTATGTTGTAGCCATGTGAGAAGGATATGGTGTTGCCCTCCCTGAGGTAGGGTTTTATGGACTGC
This sequence comes from Methanothermobacter sp. K4, assembly GCF_022014235.1. Taxonomy (NCBI): domain Archaea; kingdom Methanobacteriati; phylum Methanobacteriota; class Methanobacteria; order Methanobacteriales; family Methanobacteriaceae; genus Methanothermobacter; species Methanothermobacter sp. K4. The sequence continues at coordinate 303,475 of NZ_JAKLTD010000001.1, read as the reverse complement.
TCGAATACCGTCTCCTGTATCTCGTCGGGTATGAGTATGTGTACGATGTCGGCCTCCCTTGAGGCGTCCTCAACTGTCATTACGTTCATACCATCATCATGGGCCTTCTTCCAGGATGGTCCTCCCCTTCTGAGCCCAACTATAACCTCCAGCCCGCTGTCGGCCATGTTCCTGGCCTGGGCTTCTCCCTGACTGCCGTAACCTATCACGGCTATCTTCTTATCTGCCAGTATCTCCATGTCAATGTCATTTTCATAGTAGATTTTCATGAAAAACCTCCTCACCTCTAATTAACAGGGTCATTAAAAATAAAATTTGTGTTCATCTGGATTCAGATGGTTCTGCCCCCACGGGACATTGCAGTTGGCCCGGTCCTTGCAAGTTCTTTGATTCCGAAGGCCCTCAGGAGCTCAAGGAAGGCGTCTATCTTCTCTGAGTCCCCTGTGACCTCAACTGTAAGGGCGTCACTGCTTACGTCCACTATCCTCCCCCTGAAGATGTTGGTGTACTGTATTATCTCTGACCTCTCCTTCTCTGATGGAGCGTGTACCTTAACCATGCATAGCTCCCTCTTAACTGTGGATGATGGTTCAAGGTCACGGACCTTTATAACGTCTATCAGCTTGTTGAGCTGCTTGGTTATCTGTTCAAGCACACGGTCGTCTCCCCTGGCTATTATGGTCATCCTGGCGATTCCAGGGGTTTCGGATTCCCCTACAGTGATGCTTTCGATGTTGAATCCACGCCTTGTGAAGAGTCCCGCAACCCTCTGAAGGACACCCGGTCTGTGCTCAACAAGGGCACTGATGATGTGTGTATCTGGTTTCACCTTAATCACCGTCCTCCTTCACTCCAGAGTATCTTATTTCCTGGGGATCCTCCCTTTCGACCCTGTACTCCCCCACTATTTCGGTCAGACCGCAACCTGGTGGGACCATTGGGAGTATCTCCTCTGGGTCTATAACTATATCCAGCAGGGCTGGTTCACCTGATCTTATGGCCCTTGAAAGGGCTTCAGCAGTTTCACCAGGTTTTTCAACCCTTTCAGCTTCAATTCCAAAGGATTCAGCCAGTTTAACGAAATCTGGGACCTCACCGAGGTGTGTATGGGACATCCTCTCATCATAGAAGAGGCGCTGCCACTGGGCAACCATACCGAGGTGGCGGTTGTCCATGACACATATCACGACGGGTATGTCGTATTCCCTTATTGTTGCAAGGTCCTGGCAGACCATGAGGAATCCGCCGTCGCCACAGACAGCCACAACGTCATTCTCCGGGAGGGCAACCTTTGCCCCTATGGCGGCGGGAAAACCGAAACCCATGGTCCCAAGGCCACCGGATGATATGAATTTTCTGGGGGCCCTGGAGGTGTAGAAGTGGGCCATCCACATCTGGTTCTGCCCAACATCTGTTGTGACAACTGTTTCATCATCCAGCGCCTGGCTTATTTCCTTTATAACCTGCTGGGGTTTCAGAGGGACTTCGTCATAACTCATGCGTGGCATGCATTCTGTTCTGAATTTCTGAACGCCCTTCAGCCACTCATCATCCCTTTCGCCGTGTTTTTTGAGTTTTGCTATAAGTTCCCCCAGGACTTTCCTGGCGTCACCGACGATGGGGACATCAACGGCAACGTTTTTACCTATCTCGGCAGGGTCGATGTCCACGTGTATTATTCTGGCATTGGGGGCGAATTCTGCAACGTTACCTGTTGTACGGTCTGAGAATCTGCATCCAACTGCTATGAGGCAGTCACACTCATCCACTGTGAGGTTTGCAACCTTGCGGCCGTGCATACCCAGCATACCCATGGCCGAGGGATGGTCCTCTGGAAAAGAACCCTTACCAAGGAGTGTGGTGGTCACAGGGGCCTTTATGAGTTCTGATAACTCCATGATCTCCTTTGAGGCGCCTGATATTATCACCCCACCACCCGCCAGTATAACTGGCTTTTCTGATCTCTTTATGAGCTCTGCAGCCCTCTTTATCTGGAGCGGGTGGCCCCTGAGGGTTGGCCTGTAGCCCTGAAGGTCCAGCTCATCAAGGGGGTCATGGACCTCCTGTTCCTGTATGTCCTTTGGGAGGTCTATGACAACGGGGCCAGGGCGACCTGTCTTTGCTATGTGAAAGCTTGCCCTCACCATTGCGGGGATTTCAGCAGCATCAGATGGCTGGAAGCTGTGCTTTGTGATGGGCATGGTTATGCCTATCATGTCCACCTCCTGGAAGGCATCATTCCCGATGAGGTGGGTGGGGACCTGACCTGCAATTGCAACTATTGGTGAGGAGTCCATGTAGGCTGTTGCGATGCCGGTTACAAGGTTTGTGGCTCCTGGCCCTGAGGTTGCTATGCAGACTCCCACCCTGCCTGAGGCCCTTGCATATCCATCTGCGGCGTGGGCTGCGCACTGCTCATGTCTTACAAGGATGTGTTTGAGTTCGGAATCATAGAGCATGTCATAGAGTGGCAGTAACTGTCCACCGGGGTATCCGAATACGGTGTCTGCTCCCTGATCCAGAAGTGATCTGATTATTGCCTGGCCACCTTTCATTGGAAACACCTTGAAAATCTATCATTATTATTAATGACATATTTCTTATAAATACATAATAAAGGTAAGTGGTAAGGTTATATAAAACAATAGGGAGATTTAAGTTTATCAATTTCAGGGAGGATTATCCGATGAAAATACTTGTTGTGGGAACAGGAGCAAGGGAACATGCCATATGCAGTGCACTGGCAGATGAGGCAACAATATACTCTGTGATGGGTAACAGGAACCCCGGCATATCAAGGCTTGCCAGTGAATTCATGGTTGCTCCTGAGGTTGACACAGAAAGGGTGGTCAATTTCGCATCCGGTAAGGGCGTTGACCTGGCATTCATAGGACCAGAGGCACCCCTCGAGGCTGGGCTGGTCAATGCCCTTGAGGAAGCAGGTATACCATCGGTGGGGCCCACCAGGGAGGCTGCCAGAATTGAGACAGACAAGTCCTTCATGCGCAGACTCTTTGAAGGTTACAGTATCCCCGGCTCAATAACCTACCGTGTCTTTGATGACAGGGATGAACTCAGGGAATTCATGGACAACTTTGAGGGGGAGGCTGTTGTAAAGCCAGTGGGACTCACAGGCGGAAAGGGTGTTAAGATAGTTGGTGAACACCTCCAGGACAACTCAGAGGCAATCGAATACGCCTGCGAGGTAATAGATAATCGTATAGGTGGCCATGCAAGTGTTGTTATAGAGGAAAGGGTCGTCGGGGAGGAATTCACTGTCCAGGCCTTCTCTGACGGCGAGCGTATTGTGCCAATGCCCGCTGTGCAGGACCACCCCCACGCATATGAGGGTGACCAGGGCCCAATAACAGGAGGGATGGGTTCATACTCAGACTCAGATGGACTTCTACCATTCCTAACACAGAAGGACTATGATGAAGCAGTTGAGATAATGCAGAAGACTATCGATGCAATTAAAAGTGAGGCAGGGCCCTATAAGGGAGTTCTCTATGGTCAGTTCATGCTCACAGCCGACGGACCGAAACTCATAGAGTACAATGCACGTTTCGGAGACCCTGAGGCAATGAATGTGCTCCCACTGCTTGAGTCCAGCATGCTGGAGATCTGTGAGGGAATCGTGGACGGAAACCTCAGCGGGGCAAGCTTCAGGAACCTTGCAACGGTCTGCAAGTACCTTGTACCCGAGGGCTACCCTGATAAGGGTGTTGCAGGATCTGAAATAAGGGTTGAAGAGGATAAGATCGAGGACATGGGGGTTATAACATACTATGCAGCGGTTAACCAGGAGAACAGCACCATATACACCTCCTCATCCAGGGCACTTGCACTGGTGGCCCTTGCAGAGGATATATACTCTGCAGAGGAGCTCTGTGAGAACGCCACAGGATACGTGAAGGGAAGGCTCTACCACAGGAGAGATATAGGTACCAGGGAGCTTGTTGAGAAGAGGGTGAAGCACATGGAGGACCTCCGGTTCTGAGGAGTTGGGCAGATGAGGCATCTTCTATCTGTATGTGACATGGAAGACGTGGTGGCACTCCTTGACCTTGCAGATGACTACAAGGCAGGGGAAATCCCAGAGAAGGTCCTTGAGGGCAGGACCCTTGCAATGATCTTTGAGAAATCATCAACAAGGACCAGGGTCTCCTTTGAGGTTGGAGCATCCCAGCTGGGTGCACAGCCCCTCTATCTATCTGCATCAGACCTGCAGCTTGGAAGGGGGGAGCCAATAGCAGACACCGCAAGGACCCTCAGCAGATACGTTGATGGAATCATGATAAGGGCTATAAGGCACTCAGATGTGGTTGAACTGGCATCAGAGTCTTCTGTACCTGTTATAAATGGGCTTACGGATCTTGAACACCCATGCCAGGCGCTGGCTGACATGCAGACTGTGAGGGAGAAACTGGGGGACTTCAACGGTAAACTGGTATTCGTGGGGGATGGTAACAACGTCTGCAACTCACTGCTCCTCATAACAGCAATGCTGGGGATGGACATGGACGTTGCCTGCCCACCAGGCTATGAACCCCACCCGGAAATCACTGCAAAGGCAGAGAAAATCTCCAGAAAAACTGGTTCAAAGATAAGGGTGCTCCATGATCCTGAGGAAGCCGTTGATGGTGCGGATGTTGTCTACACCGATGTCTGGGTAAGCATGGGCTATGAGGAAGAGGCAGATGAACGCCTCAGGGTATTCAGACCATATCAGGTGAACCTGGATCTAATGAAACTCGCATCCCCTGATGCCATATTCATGCACTGTCTTCCGGCTGTGAGGGGGCAGGAGACAACCTCTGAGGTCATCGACGGGCCGCAGTCAGTTGTCTGGGATCAGGCAGAGAACAGGC